>JAODNL010000136.1 GCA_025465405.1 Pseudonocardiales bacterium
TTCACTGACACAAGGCCCAGCAAGAGGCTCCCAACGAACGCAGAAGCCCTTATGAAATAAGGCATTCCGCGGTGGAGCTGAGGGGACTCGAACCCCTGACCCCCACACTGCCAGTGTGGTGCGCTACCAGCTGCGCCACAGCCCCTTGCCTGCCCTGACGAGACACCGCCCGAGGACCGAAAAGCCATGCTACACGGCGGCCGGGAGCTGCTGAACCGCGCCAGATTTGCCCGACACGCCACGCCGATACCCCCCGAAAGACGGGCCCTGAAGGGCCGTCACCCATACTGGGGGCAGTAATGCACCGACGATCAAGGGAGATTCCCGTGAACCGCAAGGAACTGGTTGCCGCCGTCGCTGAGGCCGCCGATCTCGATCAGAAGACGGTGGACGCCGTCCTGCGTGGCCTGCAGTCGACTCTCGAGTCCGCGGCGGGCAAGGGCGAGAAGGTCAGCGTGCCTGGCTTCTTCGCGCTCTCGGTCGGCCAGCGCGCCGCCCGCGAAGGTCGCAACCCGGCCACCGGCGCCACCATCCAGATCGCAGCCGCCAAGACGGTGAAGCTCACCGCCGGCAGCGCGCTCAAGGACGCCGCCAACAAGTAACCCCGACGACCCGAAGGGCCGGTCTCCCACGTGGGAGACCGGCCCTTGGCCGTCGTCGATCAGAATTTACGGCGACTTCGACGCGGACGGCGTCGGGGACTTCGAAGCAGTCGACGAGGCAGTCGACGAGGCAGTCGGCGACGCCGTGGGCGACGGAGACGGCGCCGGCCCCTTCGCGTCAGCCGCGGCGATCGCCGTGGTCAGCGACGGCAGGTCCACCGTCCCCAGCTTCTTGCCGTTGACGAGCACAGTCGGCGTCGAGGTGACACTCCGCTTGCTGGCACCGTCGGTGATCGCCTGCACCAGCGCCTTGTGGGTCTCGTTCTGCACGCACGTGGTGAACGTCGTCAGCTTGGTGCTCGTGATCCCCGCCTGCTGCGCGTACTTGACCAGCTCCGCGTCGGTCCGGCCGCTGGTGCCTTCCTTCGGCTGCACGGACGCGCTGAACAGGATGTCGTGGAACTTCACGAACTCGTCCACGCTGACGTCCGACGCGCAGAGGCCCGCGTTCGCCGCACGCGATGAATACCGGTTGCCGTTCGAGGCCGAGTCCAGGAACGCCAGCGTGTGGTAGCGCACCTGGGCCTTGTTCGCCTTGACGTCGGCCTCGAGAGTGGCGCGCGCGGACTGCTCGAAGGTCAGGCAGTGCGGGCACTGGAAATCCTCATAGACGTCGACCGTGGCCGCGGCCGCCTTGCCGTAGACGACGCCGTTCGTGACGGTGGCGTTCGTGGCGGTGAGGTCGCCCTGGATCTTGGCGCGACCGGACTGCACGCCGATTCCGATGATCGACACGAGCACGACCACGATGGCCAGCGAGCTGTTGATGTACATGGCCCGCTCACGGGCCGCCTTGCGCCGCTGCTCCAGCATGACGTTGTACTTGCGCTGGCCCTGTTCCGAGCGCATCCGCTTGGGTGACGGCGGCTCCACGTAGTCGTGCCGGGCCAGGAACTCCTCGAGGGACAACCGGGTCATGCTCCACACGACGAGGTACGCGGCGAGCACGAGCAGGCCGACGTCACGCAGGATGTCGAGCGTGTAGTGCGTGGAGCCGGCGGTCTGCCCACCTCCGCCGAAGCAGCCGCACTCTAGCTTGATCCCGCGCGCGGCCGCCTCGATCAACCCGATCAGGAACACGAGGAACAGCAGGGCCGAGACAGCCGCCGCGATCCGCACCGCGATGCCGACGATCAACAGCACGCCGAGGCAGATCTCCAGCACGGGCAGCCCGTAGCCGATCGCCTTGGACAGCCACTCCGGCGTCGCGTCGTAGGCCCGGATCGTCTGGAGGAACCCGCGCGGGTTGTGCAGCTTGGACCAGCCGGCCCAGATCCACACCACCCCGAGTAACAGACGGATGACGGTGCCGAGCCACGCCCGGATGCTGTACCAGTTCACGACGCGTGATTCTGCCCTAGTTCCGATCACGACTTGGCCACGAGCGGCAGGTCATGGGCGATCTGCTGCTGCTCGTTCGTGCTCTGGGGATAGACGACGCGGGCATAGTCGTCCGAGCCGAACAGCAGCACGTCCGCCGAGTGCGTCTGGCCGTCGTCCGCGGCGACGGTGATGTGGGCCGCCGTCTGCGCGGCGTTGATCTGCGCCTGGGTGCCCCGCAACCCGACGAAGTGAGCCGACGTTCCGCCGTCGAAGTTCGAGAGCCACCTGTGAATCACGGCGCCGGTGTCCCGCTTGACGTCGGTGGTCACGAACACGACATAGGTCTGGTCCTGCAGCGACTTCGCCAGCGAATGCAGCGCGGCGCCAACGTCGAACATCGTCGTCGGGCAGACGTCCGGGCAGTTCGTGTACCCGAAGTAGAGCAGTGTGGGGTGGCCGGCCGTCTGCTGCCCGAACGAGAAGGACTTGCCGGCCGTGTCGGTCAGCGTGAACGACGGCCGCGGCTGCGCCGGGTCGAGGCCGACGCCGTGGTACGGACCGGACCCTGAGTTGTCGTTCAGCTGCGACGGCTTCGAACCCGACGACGACCCGGAGCACGCCGCAAGGACAACCGCGACCGCGACTAGGAGCACGGCGAGACGGGTACGGCGGATCACTTCGTAGCTCCAGTTGACGGGACGGGCGCACCCAGCGCGATCACCGGCGCGGTGACCGTGATCGGGCCGGCGTTGGCGAAGGTCAGTTCCAGGTTGACGTTCTGGCCGGGCAGCAGGCGGCCGAACAGCTGCTCGATCATCACGTGCCCATTGCCCGTCGAGAGTACGAGAGTGCCATGAGCCGGTATCACCACGCCGTTCGCCGCGGCGACCATCGTCCCGTTGACGATCGTGTGCAGCACCGCCACCGCACCCGCGCCCGTCGTCACGGAGGTGAGAGTGTCGTCCTGGGCGGTGGTGTTGTAGACAGTGAAGTACGCGGCTGCCGTCTGGCTGGGCGGCACCGGTGGACGCACATAGGCGTTCGTGACGACGATCGGCGCCGCCGCGCTCGAACCGCCCGACGCGATGGCCTGAGGCACCGCACCGCGCACGAGACCGGCCGCCCCGGCGATCAGGAGCAACGCACCGGCGGCGACGGCAGGAAGCGGCAGGCGCATCAGCTGCGCGCTCCCCGTGCTCGGGAGACGACGCCGACGCCGAGAGCCGCGGCCGCCGCGACGAGCGCGATTATCGACAGCACGACCGGGCCGGTGTTGCTCGACGACGAGGACTTGGCCGCCGCAGCGGGCGTCGCGGCGGCCGAAGCCGACGTCGCCGGGGACCCCGACGCCGTAGAAACCGCCGCCGCAGCGGGCGCGAGCGTCAGGACCG
>JAODNL010000146.1 GCA_025465405.1 Pseudonocardiales bacterium
TGGGGCGCCGGACCGACGCCCCACCCGAATCAGGGGGCCGTGTTAGCAGGTCGCGGTAGCGACCGTGCCCGACACGCCGATAACCGAACCGCCCTTGCTGCTGTTGTAGCAGTAGACCTTCGAGCCACCACTGTTCCCGCCGGTGAGGATGTAGGAGGTCGCGGGGACAGCGTCGGGCGTGTACTTGATCGTCGTCCCGCCGGTGAGGTTGATGTGCTGTCCGGAGCAGCTTGCGCCGAGGTCCGCACTGGCAGTGGTCGGCACGTCGGCGACAGCCGGGTAGTTGGGGTTGTCGGTGTTGCAGACCTCGAGGACCGCAACGGCGTTCCGGACGTCGGACTGGGCGCTCTTGTCAGCGGCGCCCTTCTTGTAGTTCAGGTACAGCGGGATCGCGATCGCGATCAGGATGCCGATGATCACGACGACCACCAGCAGTTCGATCAGGGTGAAACCCTTGTCACCCTGGGCGCGCTCCTCGCGGAGCTTTGCCAGCCTGTTGAGCATGAGAGCCTCCTTGGCTCGTATCGGGGCTCGGCGAGGAGTTTGCCGAATCTGTTTCCCTCAGCTACTGAAATCGACCTCTTCCGAGGAAAGTTGAGTCAGCTTGAGGTTCCGGCCGAAAGTTCTCGTCACGATCCGGTAACGGACCGCGGCGTGTGGGCACTGAGCAGTGCCGAGCGTTCGTTGGGCGCCAGCCGCTACCGAGCCGACCGTCGTCCGGCCGCGACAGAGCACACGCCTGCTAGGCGCTCAGCGCCGGCGTGTGGAAGAACGGCGCCGCTCGGCCGAGTACGTACGGCTCGACATCGGCCGCCGTACCTGGCCGGCCGAAGAGGTAACCCTGTGCGTACCGGCAGCCGAGGCGGCGGAGCACGTGCCCTTGGCCGGTCCGTTCGATGCCCTCCGCGATGACGTCCAGCCCGAGGTCGCGTCCGAGCGCCAGCAATGCGGCGACGAAGCGCTCGGCGTCCGGATCGAAATCGATGTTGGCCAGGAACGCCTGGTCGATCTTGAGTGAATCCAGCGGCATCTGTCGAAGGCGAAGCAACGAGGAGTAACCCTTGCCGAAGTCGTCCAGCGACAGTCGGGTGCCGAGATCGCGCAAGCGGCCGGTGACCGCACGAGCGGTCTGCAGGTCCTCCAACAGAGCATCTTCGGTGATCTCGAGTACTAGTTGATTCCGCTTGAGGCCGTGCCGGTCGATCACGCGCGCGACCCGATTCGGGAAGTCGCTGTCCGACATCAACGTCGGCGGAATATTCACGCTGACGCGGAGGCGGTCGTGACCCAGCCGCGATGACCAGCGCGACAGCTGATTGCACGCCTGGTCGAGGATCTGGTCCGTCAGCGTGTCGATGAGTCCCGCTCGTTGCGCCATCGGAATGAACGTTGCCGGTCCGACTCGTACGCCGTCGTGGGTCCAGCGGGCAAGAGCTTCGAGACCGAGGAGCGCGCCGCTGTCCATCCTGACGATCGGCTGGTAGGCCAGGAGGATCTGCCGCTCGGCCACGGCTCTGGTCAGCGGTTGGCGTAGCTGGAGGTCGTCGGCGTTCGGTAACGCCATGCTCTTGTCGTAGCAAGCCAGCTGGCCTTTGCCCGCACGCTTGGCCGAATACATCGCAATGTCGGCGTGGGCCAGCAAGGTGTCGATCGTCGGTGTCGCCTGCTCGGGAAGCAGCTCGGCGATGCCCACGCTCGCCCGCATGCTGAGTTGGGTATCGGCAATCGTGAATTCATCGCACAGCGCCGCGATGATCCGGGATCCGACGGTGACGGCGTCGCCACCGTCTTCCACAAGCACGGCGAACTCGTCGCCGCCCAGACGAGCCACGGTGTCGCCAGGGCGCAGCGTGCCGCGCAGGCGCTCGGCCACCCGGATGAGCAGCTCGTCGCCTGCCCAGTGGCCGAGCGCGTCGTTCACCGCCTTGAAATCATCGAGGTCGCAGAACAGCAGCGCCACCGGACGCATGTCCCGTCGGTGCAGCTGCAACGCATGGTCCAGGCGATTGATGAAGAGAGCCCGATTGGCCAGGCCGGTCAGCTGATCGTGGAACGCCTGACGGTGCAGTTGCGCTTCCCGTGCGGCGACGATGTCGAGCAACGCTCGGTTCTCACGCACGGTGGTGTACTGACGCACCAGAACCATGGCGAGCGCTACTAGTACAGCGACGCGTTCCACGCTGTCGGGTTGATGACCAAGCGCCCGCCGCATTCCGAGCACTCCAACCGCGCACACCAACGGCAAGTAGGGCAGCATCGTGGCTGCAGCAGCACGCTGGACGAGATTGGCCGCCTCAGCGGGTACCACATCGTTTTTGTCGGGTGGCCGTGTCGCCGCGCCAACACCGGCGACCGCGAGTAGCAGAAATGCCGCGACCCATCCGAGGTCGGTGGGACCGCCGGTCTGATACTTGCCAATGGCCGTCAGGTAGGTGAAGCAACTGTCGCCCAGGCTCATTGCTGACATCGCGACGCTCAGGAGGACCAACTGGCCGCGATGCGTGCTCGGGCGGCACAGTGCGGTCAGTGCCATCGTCAGGACGACGATGTCCCCGATCGGATAGGCCAGGGAAACCGCAAAGGCAAACCTGCTGTCGCCGCCCTCATGGGCGACGGCGCCCAGCGTCGTGGCCCACGACACCGCAACCAGTGCGGTGACGACGATGCAAGCGTCGAGCAGCCAGCGGCGGCGTGCTCCGGCGCCATGTTCGGACGGGTAGAGCCAGAGTCCGATCACGGAGCCAAGCGGAAACAGCAGGAAGCCGGCGTCGGCCGCGGAGGGGAACGGTGTCGACCTGCCGCTGATCAGCTCGTAGTAGCACCAGACGGCCTGCCCCAGCGCCCACGCGAACGCTCCGCCGGACACGGCAATCCACGACCGACGCATACGTCCGGACGCCTGTAGCGCCGCCCAGCCGGCGGCGGCGCCCGCGAACGCGGCGGCCACCAGCTGAGTGAGGTCGTCGATGGTCCGCACTCGGCCCGAGCCACCGAGGTGCGTCAGGAGGACAGTGGCGAAGGCGATAAATGCCACCGAAGCCAGCACCGCAACGTATAGCTGGACACGAGAAGCGGGCAGCGGACGTCGCGCCCGTGCCAACGGCAGGGCATCCGGACGTACCAGTGTTTCTGCCACGCGACGTCTCTTCCTGTGCAAATGGGGCCGTTTCTCTCTATCGGCAGTGCGCGCACGGACCTGAGGCTGACGATCTGGTCGGGTCAGGAGTGTCGTGAGGCGCACAGGCGTCAAGTGGGCGGCGACTCAGCCGATAGGAAATTCAGGGAACCGTGGACGAAGGGACTCGGATGAGCGGCAGGTGGACAACCGACCGCCGGCTCGGCGTGACGGCGTGGGCGGTCATGGCCGTCGGTCTGTCCATCGACGTCCTCGTCGGCGGAGCGTCGATCGATCCCAATCGGATCGTCCTGCTGGCGACACTTCTGGTCTTCTTCATAACGCTTCTCGTGCGCTTGGGCCTTGCGATGCGGGCTCGCCGCCGTCGACGCGGCGCGATTGCTGTTCTTGCGCTCGGCTTGTTGTTGTGGGCCGTGGAATCCGCGTTTCTTGCCGCACCGACTCCTGGTGCCTCGTCACACCGGATCACCAGTGGCGAGTTGCTGTTTCTCGCGTCCTATCTCGCGCTGGCGATCTTTCTATTGGTCGACACCGAGTACCACGCCACGTATCGCATCAGCACGAGCTTGGAGACTGCGATCGTCTGTGGCGGGAGCGCGTCGCTTGCCGGCGCGTTGTTGTTGACGCCGCTGGCCAGCCGATTCGCGGCGAACGGCGTGCCCTTGCTGATCGGCCTCATCTATCCGGTGGCGGACCTGATCCTCGCCCTGCTCGTCGTTGGTCAGGTCGCGCTGCAGGTGCGCTCACGTGGTGCGGCGTCGGCCGGGATGTGTTCGGGCTTCTTCGTGCTGGCGATCGCGGACGCAACCTTTGTGGGAAACGTGACGGTCGGCAGCCACGGGTCAACGCGACTGACGGCGATGTTGTGGGGTGCCGGCTTCGCTCTGATCGTCGGCGCAGCGTGCCGCACGCGACCCGACGCGCCGATGACCGCGTCACGAGGTATGCCGGCGCCGGTGATGTTCGGCGCGGCACTGTCGGCAGTGCTGGTCCTCACACTGCGTCCCGACCATGGCCTCGGGCCGTACCTGACGATCCCGGCGGTGGCGACCCTTCTCGCCGCGGGCGGCCGGTTGGTCCTGGCCCTACGCGAAGCCAACGGGGCGGCTGAGGCATTCGCACTGTCCAGGACCGACGACCTGACGATGCTGCCTAACCGGCGAGCCGTGGTGGCCCGCGTCGAAGAGCACATCCTGGAGCGTCGACCACTGACGTTGATGATCATGGACCTGAACGGGTTCAAGGACATCAACGACACTCTGGGCCACGTCGCGGGCGACGCCGTGCTGCAGATGTGCGCCCGGAGAATGCGCGAGGCACTGCCGAGCGCCGTGATGGTCGCACGCCTGGGTGGCGACGAGTTCGCCCTGGTCACACCAGACGACGACGAGCTGAGTGCGCTCGAGGCCGCTCATGTCGCCCGCTCCGCTGTCCTACAGCCCACCACGGTCGAAGGGCTGGAGCTCGTAGTCGACGCGTCGTTGGGAATCGCGATTCGTGAGCCCACCGACCGCGACAGCTCCGCGCTGCTCCGTCGCGCGGACGTTGCGATGTACCAAGCCAAGGTAACCGGCGCCGGCGCGCTCCTCTATGACGCAAGTCGTGACGACTTCTCCCGCACGAAACTCCAGCTGGCCGAGGAGTTGCGTCGCGGGATCTCCGAAGGCCAGCTGGTTCTGTGGTACCAGCCCCAGGTCGATGCCGCCACGCTGCAGATCTGTGGTCTCGAGGCGCTCGTGCGCTGGCAACATCCTGAGCAGGGTCTGCTTCCACCGGTCGCGTTCCTGCCGACGGCTCGACATGCCGGTCTGATGCGGGCCTTGTCGGAGGCGGTGGCGCTGCAGGCCACCATGGATATGCGGGAGTGGCGCGCCGCAGGGGTCGCTACTCGCATCGCGATCAACTGTGCGCCACCGGAGCTGCTCAGCGGTGCGTTCGTCCGTCGACTGATCGAGGTCGCCGGCTCGGCCGGGCTACCGCTGACTGATTTCTTGATCGAAGTCACCGAGGACTCGTTCCTCGCTGAGCCGGAACGGGCGCGCGCCACACTTCAGGACATCCGCTCGCACGGTCTGCAGGTATCGATCGACGACTACGGCACCGGATTCTCGTCGCTTGCCTACCTGCGTGACCTGCCGATCGACGAGCTCAAACTGGATCGGTCGTTCGTGTCCACCATGCAGGCCGATCACCGTAGCCGAATGATTGTGGAGTCGACCTTGCAGATGGCACACGGCCTCGACCTGCGGGTGGTCGCCGAAGGCGTCGAGGACGCGGCAACGTCAGCGTCGCTCGTGGCGCTCGGCGTCGACGTGCTGCAGGGTTATCACATGGCGCGGCCGATGCCCGCGTGTGAGGTCGTGTCGTGGTTGGCGGCGTGGGCCTACGACAGCGCGGGTATCTCTCGCTAAGCAGGAACGGCGGTGCGGGTCGAGCCCAGGAGGACTCGGTCGTTCTCGCCGGGCATGTGCACGAAGTTCGCCGCCGACGGCACTGAGACGGCGTCGAGACCGATTCCCTGCGCGATCAGTCGGTAGCCGTCGGGGTTGATGCGTCGCTGGGTGTCGAGCATCTGCGCGCAATGCGCGTACACGGGAGTGCTCGCCGGCGACCCGCAAAAGGGGCCAGGCTTGGCGCCCGGCAGCGCGTTCGTCACGAGCCCGGTCATGTTCAGCACCGTGCGAACCCGTTCGTCGACATTCATGACAATTGAGCGGACGTTGTTCTCGCGCGCCACGATCACCAGCCCGTGATACAGCGCCGCCGTGACCGCAAATCGATGCCGGCCGATACCGCGAGGTACGCCAAGGGTCGCGATGTCCCAGGTCGTGGTCATGTCCATGCCGACAGCCCTCGCCGCGCGCGGCCCGTCCAGGTGCCACGGCTCGCCGCACGACTCGTGAATGGTCTTCAGGCCCACTGGACTCGGCGTGATCAGCCGCATCGCGGCGACGACATCGTGCCGGTCATCGACCACCGCGATGAACGCCGACGCATCCTCATACGGCGCGAACTCCACGATATGTTCCGGCAGCGCGACGCCGTACGTCTCGTCGAAGACACGCGCCTCGCACATGAAGGCGGCCTGCCGAAGCAGGCCGGTTGGCTGGAAAACCAGCTCGAATGACCGTTTGTCGTGCACGCGAATCCCCCTGATCGCGTGGCCCGTCCGTATGCGAGCGCGTGCGGAACGTGACCAACCTCCTGCGCAGCGTAGCTAGATCGCGCGCGACAAGAAAGCCCGGCCTCAACCACTCGTTGGTGTTCGCCGCCTCGGCGGCGACCAAATCCGACCGAAAGCGGACGATCTTGCCAGAGATCAGTTCGACTGGATGTGCTTGTAGATCGAGAACATCGGCAGGTAGAGGCAGATGACCATCGTGCCGATGACCGCGCCGAGGAGCACGACCAGGAGCGGCTCGAGCGCCGAGGTCAATGAATCGGTCGCGGTCTCGACCTCTTTGTCGTAGTAGTCGGCCACTTTGTCGAGCATATCCGTGATTTGACCGGTTTCCTCGCCGACTTGGAGCATCTGGACGACCATGTCAGGGAACAGCGGGTGCTTCGCGAGCGGCGTCGACATCTGGCCGCCCATCCGGACCGCGTCGCGCACCTCGATCATCGCCTCGCTGACCACGGCGTTGCCGGAGGTTCCGCCTACAACGTCGAGGGCTTGGATGATCGGGACGCCGACGCCGAGCAAGGTGCCTAGATTGCGAGCCCATCGGCTGATTGCCAGTTTGGTGAACAGCTTGCCGAAGACCGGCAGGCGTAGCTTGATTCGGTCCACCCTTAGTCGAAAAGCGAAATTGTCACGAATCGCGCGCCGGTACATGCGAAATCCAGCGATCGAACCGACGATGAGCAGGGGGAGCAGCCAGTACATGTTGTGCGACATGGTCACCATGATCTGAGTCGGCAACGGCAGCTTGCCGCCGAGTTGGCGGAACATCTTCTCGAACACCGGGACGATGAAAATGATGACGCCGGTTCCGAGCATCAGCGAAAAGATCAGGACGATCACCGGGTAGGTCATGGCTGACTTGATCTTGGCCCGCAGGTTGGCGTCCGCCTCATACATGCGGGCGATTCGCGACAGTGCCTCGTCGAGGAAGCCGCCCGTCTCGCCGGCCTTGATCATGTTGACCATCAGCGGCGGAAAATGGTCGGGATGCTGGGCCATGGCCGTGGACAGCGTGACACCGCCGGCGACGTCGGCGCGTATCGACGCTACCGCCGCACGTAGCTTCGGCTTGGACGTCTGGTCCTCGAGGATGCCAAGTGCCCGCAGAAGGGTCAGTCCTGACGATGTCATCGAGGCGAACTGCCGCGCGAAGACGGCCAGATCCTTCAGGCCGGTGCGGCCGCCGAAGCCGGGCAGCTTGAGGTCACGCTGCAATCCGGTCCCGCTTGCGGCGATCGACAACGGGATCAGCCGCTGGCTGGACAGCGAGGTGGCGGCGTTGTCGGCAGACTCGGCGTCGAGCTTGCCCTTGACCATGGCACCGGTGTGGTCCATGGCCTCGTACGTGAACGTCTTGGTGGCCATGGCTACTGCACCCGCGCCAATCTTTTGAACTCGTTGGGATCGTGGGCCAGCTCCAGAGCGGTGCTCTTACTGACGAGCTGCTCGCCGTAGCGCTGCGCGAGGTGCTGATCAAAGCTGATCATGCCGTGCTCGGCCGACGATTGGAGGAACGTCGGGATCTGGTGCACTTTGCCTTCGCGGATCAAGTTGCGGATCGCGGCCGTCGCCACCATGATCTCGCAGACGACGGTGCGGCCGGTGCCGTCACGCGTCGGGGCGAGCGCTTGCGTGACCACGCCCTGGAGGCAGTTGGCAAGCTGCGCCCGGATCTGCTGCTGCTGGTGTGGCGGGTAGATGTCGATCAAGCGATCGATCGTTTGTGCGGCCGACTGGGTGTGCAGTGTCGCGAGCACCAGGTGGCCCGTCTCGGCGGCCGTGACTGCCACCGACGTCGTCTCGAGGTCGCGGAGCTCGCCGACCAGAATGATGTCCGGGTCCTGCCTCAGGACGTGCTTGAGCGCGACGGCAAAATCGGCAGTGTCCGAGCCGACCTCACGCTGGTTGACGACGCTCCGGCCGTGTGAGTGCAGGTATTCGATCGGATCCTCGATCGTCATGATGTGCGCGGCGCGAGTCTTGTTGGCGACGTCGAGCAGGCTGGCCAGGGTGGTCGACTTGCCCGATCCGGTCGGGCCGGTGACCAGCACCAGTCCGCGGGGGAGGTGGGCGAATCGTTCTATGTCCGAAGGCAGACCGAGCTCGGAGAGAGCGCGGATGTGGTGCGGGATGGTGCGCAT
>JAODNL010000155.1 GCA_025465405.1 Pseudonocardiales bacterium
GACGCGGCCGCGCCACCCAGCACGAGCGCGCTCGAGACCGCACCCGAAGGGCCGTCAATGACCGCGCGCATCGAGCCGAAGTCGGACCCGTGCGAACCAGCCAGGGCCAGAAGACGGGAGGCACTGACGCTCTCTGCGAAGGGAATCGGAGCCAGCGCGCGACCGCACTCCACGCCGATGAGCACCGCGTCGAGAAGGGTCCCGCCTCCGCCGCCGAGATCCTCGGGCAGTGAAACCTGTGGTCCACCGAGGTTGACGAACGCGCGCCACAGTTCGTGATCGACGCCGTGGGTAGCGTCCGCCGCCCGAACGCGACTGGACGGTACCTCACGTTCAAAGAAGTCGGCAAAGCTCTCCTGCACGAGAAGTCGCACCTCATCGAGGTAGGGCGCCAGAGAGAACAGCTGCTCGCGGTTCATGCGCGCATATACGCACCGCTGGAGATGTTGACGATCTCCCCAGTTATGTGCGCAGCACTGTCGGAGACGAGGAACCCGACGGTGTCGGCGACCTCGCGTGGCGACGCGTGGCCCGCCACGACGCCGCGGGTGAATTCGGTGTCGGCCATGTCGGGATGATCAGCCGCCCACTTCGTCTCGCGAATGAAGCCGGTCGAGACTGTAACGGCGCGGATCCCGAACGGGCCACCTTCGCGGGCGCAGACCCGAGTCAGTGCGCTGATGCCTCCCTTGGCGACGGCGTAGGCACCTTCGATGCCGAGATCGGGTGAGTAGGAGCCGATGTTCACGATCACGCCGCCGCCGGCGTCGCGCATGATCGGCATGACGTCGCGACACAACCGCCAGGGGCCGTTCAGGTTGACCTCCATCGTGCGATCCCACACCTCGTCGTCCACCTCGAAGATCGCCTGCCGGAGGTTGTACGGCGCGTTGTTCACGAGCACCCGGATCGGACCGAGCCGCTCGACCACCGACGCCACCACACCTGGTATGTCCGCCCGCGACCCGATGTCGAGACAGGCGTCCACCACCACTGATCCCGGACAGTCCGAGCGGATGTTCTCCGCGACGCGCGCCGCGCGCGCCGCGTGGATGTCCGCGACCACGACCGCATATCCGTCTGCGACGAGTCGACGCGCGACTGCTTGGCCGATTCCGATACCAGCCGCTCCACTGACGAAAGCCACTCCGCTGGTTGGGGTCATCGCCGAGCCTCGTCCTTGCTCACGAACGCGCGCAGGGCCATGGTCTCGCTCTCCGCCGCGAAGGCGAAGTCGATGACTCCGGCCACCGCCCGACTCAGGTGCAGGTTCACTGCGCGCTTGGTGTCACGCAAGGCGCGTTGCGGCATGTTGGCGAGACGCTCGGCCAACGCATACGCGCGGGTGAGCAGATCGTCGGGCTCAACGACGTGATTGGCCAGACCAAGCTGGACCGCGGTCTCCGCGGGGATCCGATCGCCAGTGAAGAGGTACTCCTTCGCGTGGAGCAGGCTCGTCAAGAGCGGCCATGCGAGGGTGCCACCATCCGCCGCGACCAGCCCGACCGCAGCGTGAGGATCGGCCATGAACGCTGAGGTGCTCATCAGGACGATGTCGCTCATCACCGCCAGCGAGCACCCGAGCCCGATCGCAGGCCCGTTGATAGCTGCGATCACCGGGCGATTGAACGCGATCATCTCTGTCACGATTCGGCGCGCATCATCCATGATCGTGTACCGGGCCATGTCGTCAGCAGCGATGTCGGAGAACCAATCGATATCGCCTCCGACCGAGAATGCGCGGCCCGCCCCGGTGAGCACGACGACGTGAGCGTCAGGATCGTCGCGCAGCTGCGACCAGACCGTGGCCAAGCCCTTGTGCAGGCCCCCGTCGATCGCATTCAGCTTGTCCGGTCGATTGAGCGTCACGGTTCTGATGTATCCGTCACCGGTCACCGTCAGCTCTGGCGGCAGGTCATACACGATTGCTCCCTATGGGCGCGGTCTCAATCTAGCGGAATTAATGTTCCGATACAGTAAGACATCGATGATCGAGCGGGTCAACCCCGAACGTGAGGAGCACCCAGATGTCCGTGACCGTCTTCCTCGAACTCACCGCCAAGCCTGGCCTGAGCGCCGAGTTGGCGACCTTCCTCGCGGAGATGTTGCCGGTCACGCGTTCTGCCCAGGGTTGCGAAGAACTCGTCGTCGTTCGCTCCCACCGGGATGACCACACCTTTGCCGTGGTACAGACATGGCGGTCGCGTGAGCTCTATCTGGCTTACAGCAAGTGGCGCCGGGACCGTGGCGACCTGGCGCCATTTTCGCGGCTACTGGACGGCTCTCCCCGGCTTGACTACTACGACATCCTCGCGACTTACTGATCGGGACTTCGCACCGGAGACGACGTGTAGTACGACATCGAACCGACCTCCAGTTCTCCTCTCAACTCCTCCGCTGTACCTGACGCGGTTACCCGGCCCTGGTTGATGAGATAGGCCCGCTCGGAGATGGCGAGTGCGCGCCGGACCTGCTGCTCGATCAGCATCACGGCGGCACCGTTGTCGGCCGCGCGACGAACGCTGTCCATCAACCGGTTCACGACCATAGGCGCCAGGCCGAGGGACAGTTCGTCGAGTAAGAGCACCGCAGGGTTGGCTGCCAACGCCCTCGCCATGGCGAGGATCTGTTGCTCGCCGCCGGAGAGCAGTCCGGCCGGTCGGCGAAGTAACGGTCGGAGCTCCGGGAAGAGCTCGAGCGCACGACTCGGCTCCCCCAACCCCAGCCGCAAGTTCCCGGCGACGGTCAGCTGTCGGAAGACCGCGCGCTCGCTCACCAGAGCGACGCCGCTTCGGGCCCGACGGTGCGCCGGCACATGCTGGTCGACGCCGTTCCAGAGAATGCTGCCGCCCAGGCGAGGCAGGATCCCGGCAATTGTCAGGAGGGTCGTGGTCTTCCCGGCCCCGTTGGGCCCGAGCAGCGCCACCACCTCGCCTGACCGGACGTCCAGGTCGATGTCATGGACCACGGCGAGCGTTCCGTAACCCGCCCGTAAACCGCGGATCGAGATGTGCTGACTCATGCCGTGCTCCCAGGCTGCACGGGCAGAGGGATTGCTGCGCCCTCGGGTTCGGGCGCGCCGAGATACGCGTCGATGACCTCCGGGCTGCCCAGTACGGCGGCAGGCGTGCCGTGAGCAATCACCTGGCCATGGGCCACGGCAACAGCTCGGTCACATACCGAGCTGACCAGGTTGATGTCGTGTTCGATCAGCAGGATTGCGAGGCCCCAGTCCTTGGCCAGGCGCCGGATCAGTCGTCCGAGTTCAGCGGTTTCGACGTCATCGAGGCCGGCCGTCGGTTCGTCCAACAACAGCACCGCCGGATCGGATGCCAGTGCCCGCGCGATGCCCACGAGGCGTTGGCGGCCAGTGGGCATCGAATCCGGGTATCGGTCGAGATCGGCGTGCAGGTCGAGATCAGCAATCGCGTCTAGGGAGACGTCCGGCAAGGTGTCGGTTCTGGGCCAGACCACGTCCGACAGATAACTGATCGCTCCTTTGCTCTCAGCGGCGGTTCGGATGTTCTCGCCGACCGTCATGTCGTCGAACAGCTCAACCGCCTGGAACGTGCGGGCCAGTCCAATCGCCACACGGCGACGAGCCGCGCGGCCGTCGACGCGACGATCACCGAGGGTCACCTTGCCCTGGGATCGGACCAGACCTGTGATCGCGTCGATGAGTGTCGTCTTGCCTGCGCCGTTAGGACCGATCAACCCGACCACTTCGCCGGGACGTACCTGTAGGTCGACGTTTTGCACTGCATGCACTGGACCGAAGCTCACCGACAGTGAGCTCACGTCGAGACCCGATCGGTCGACCGCCGGGGCACGTTGCGTCCGGACCGGCGGCGGCGGAGGTTTCGGCAGGCGCCCCAGACGCGGCAATCGCTGCCGGATCTTGTTGGTCCGTACCGCCCACAGATCGGAGATCCCGTGCGGGTGGCTGACGAGCACGAGCAGCGTCGCCGCTCCGCTGAGCAGGACGACGGCCGATGACCACCGCGAGTCGAGGTTGGAGATCAGCTGCGCGAAAACGCCGCCGGGAGCTCCCACACCGGCCAGTGCAGAGCTCGCGATATAGCCGATGCCACCGATGACGGTGTTGAGCAGCACGGTGATCGAACCGAGCGAGGTGTAGCCCGACAGATCGACCCGCGGGTACATGTATGCGGAGAGTGCCCCGGCGGCACCGGAGATAGCCGAACCGACTGCGAAGACGTAAAGTTTGGCACCGAGCACGTCGATTCCTGCCACGGCTGCGGCCCGCTCATTGGAGCGAACGGCGAGCAGCCGGCGTCCTGTCCGGCCGCGGCGGATGTTTGCGACAGCCAATGCGCTGAGGATGAAGACCACCGACACCACGAAGTCGAAGCGCGCTGGGTGAGTCAGCAGGTTGATATCGAAGCCGAATATCTCGGGTGTCCTGAGCGTGTACCCGGCGTAGCCGCCGGTGAGTGTCGGGTTGGTGAGTACCAGGCTCTCGATGCAGAGACTCAGCCCTATGGTCACCACGGCGAGGTTGGCGCCACGGCAGCGCAACGCGGGCAACGCCACGACGAGACCGGCCGTCATGGCAAAGAGTGCCGCGACAACCAGGGACACCAGAAACGGCACCCCGTGACTCGACGCCCACGCTGCAGCGAGCGCGCCGATGCCGGCGATCGTCAGTTGAGCCAGCGAGATCTGACCGGCGTAGCCCGTGATGAGAACCAGGGAGAGTCCCACCATCGATGCCGTGACCGTGAGCGCAAAGGCGGTGGGCCATGCGCTGTTCAGGTGTGGAACCAAGAGGGCGAGGCCCAGCACCACAATCGCGAGGCCTGGCACGTTGATGCGGCCAGTGCCTACCCGTACAGGCCGGTCGAGCAACTCCCCACGCAGCGGTAGGGCTCGTCCACTGACGACGACGAACAGGACGATCACGAGAAATGGAACCGAGTCGGCCCAGCCCGGGGTGTGCACGTATCTCGCCATGATCGACTGAACAGCGGCGATTCCGAATCCGGTGAAAAGGGTCAGGCCGAACGAAGAGAACTTGCCGACGAGCGCGGCCGCCAATCCGGGGATAATCGTCAACACGAGCGCTGTCACCGAAAGGCCAGCGATGGGCGAGAGCAGGATGCCGGCCACCCCGGCGAGGGCCGATCCGAGCGCCCAGTTCAGGGCACCGATCGCCTCAGTCGACCAGCCCAACGCGACAGCAGCTTGCTGGTTCTCCGCGATCGCCGACGTCGCGAGCCCGTAGCGCGTACGTCCGTACACCACCCAGAGGACCACCGTTAGCACGACCGCGAGGGCTGCGAGAGCGATTCGATCCTCACCCAGCACGACGTTATGCCCGAGGTGCACCTGGCCGGCTGGAAGGATGCCGGTAACCGGTCGCGAACGCGAACCACCGCCGGGATCCCAGACCAACGCTCCGATCCCTTGGACGAGCGCCAGTAAAGCCAACGTCGAGACGAGACGGATCAGAGCCGAGGCGGTGCGCAAGCGGCGCAGCACGACGAGCTGCATCGCGGTGCCGATCCCGGCGCAGACTAGGATCGCGAGCGGGAACGCCACAGGTGACGCGAAGCCGTGATCGTCGCGCAGCCAGTAGAACACTTG
>JAODNL010000310.1 GCA_025465405.1 Pseudonocardiales bacterium
GCGACCGGCCAGGCCAAATGCCGTGAAGGAGAGCTGGACATGACGACGCAAGCCGAGCCGGTGAGCCCCCCCGCTGCAGCCGAGGAAGAGCCAGTCGTCCTGTACGAGACCCACGGCGACACAGCCGTCGTGACGATGAATCGCCCCTCATATCGCAACGCCCAGAACGGCGTCATGACGTATGCACTTGACGACGCGTTCTACCGCGCCGCTGCCGATGACGACGTCAAGGTGGTCGTCCTGCGTGGCTCGGGCAAGCACTTCTCTGCGGGGCACGACATCGGGACGCCAGGCCGCGACCTTGACGTCGCCTACCAACGGCGAGCGGGGCTGTGGTGGTCGCATGTGGACCAGGTTGGCGCCGAGTCCCGTTTCGCGCGGGAACAAGAGGTCTACCTCGGCATGTGCCGCCGCTGGCGCGAAATGCCCAAGCCCATGATTGCGGCCGTGCAGGGTGCCTGTATCGCGGGCGGACTCATGCTCGCGTGGTGCTGTGACCTGATCGTGGCCAGTGAGGACGCATTCTTTTCCGATCCCGTCGTGAAGATGAACATTCCGGGGGTCGAGTACTTCGCGCACCCGTGGGTCATGGGAGCGCGCTTTGCCAAGGAGTTCCTCTTCCTCGGTGAGCGCGTGCCGGCCCGCCGTGCCTACGAGCTGGGCATGATCAATCATGTCGTTGCCACTGATGAGCTGGAGTCGTTCACGCTTGATCTCGCGGCTCGGATCGGCACCATGCCAAGGCTCGGGCTCGCCCTGACCAAGAAGGCAGTCAACCAGGCTGAAGACCTGATGGGCCTGCATGCCGGAATGGACGCATCCTTCGCGTTGCACCATCTCGCGCATGCGCACAACGTCGAAACGTCCGGAGACTCGGTCAATGGTCTCGACGCCAAGTCGATGCGCGCTGCCAACTGATCGGTCGACGTCTGGAGGACGTGGTGGATCTCGAACTGGGCGGTAAGCGGGCGATCGTGACCGGCGGAGGCTCCGGCATCGGCTACGCCATCGCCGAGGGACTGTCCGCGGAGGGTGTCCGAGTAGCCATCGTCGGCCGCCGGGCGGAACCCCTTCGCGCAGCCGCGGCGCGCGTGGGATTGACGACCGGGACGGCAATGCTTCCGGTCCCGGGCGATGTCGGCGATGACGAATCGGTCAGAGCGATGGTCGGCAAGGTCGTCGACGAGTTCGGCGGCGTCGACATCCTCGTCAACGTCGCGTCGGTCAACCCGGCCCAGCCGGGCGGTCTGGGCTACGAGCACGCGACCGATGAGGTGTTCACGGCGCAGTTGAACGTGAAGGTGATCGGTTACTTGCGCACCGCACGCGCCGTTGCTCCGTACTTCATTCAGCAGCGCTGGGGGCGGATCATCAACGTGTCCGGCATCGGGGTGCGTAAGACGTACTCCGTCGTCAATTCAGTGCGCAACGCGGGCGTCGTGGCGCTGACGAAAAACCTGGCCGACGAGCTCGGCCCGTATGGCGTCACCGCAACGGCGGTCTATCCGGGGCACACGCTGTCGGACAACTACCGCGACCGACTGCAAGACGAGGCGGCGGAGCTCGGCGTATCGCTCGAAGACCATCTCGCATCGATCGACACGGGTAACGCGTTGGGTCGATTCGTTCGTCCGGAAGAAATCGCGTGGGTGACGACGTTCCTGGCTTCGCCGAAGAGCGTCACGATCAGCGGTGACCCGATTCCAGTGGGCGGCGGCTTCCTCGGCCACATCTACTACTGACCGGCATCTCCAGCACAGCGAGCGGGCAACAGCTGGACACAGGTGCAGCCAGATGGCTACAGTAGTGGCCATCCGGCCATCGCAGCTTCAGTGCGGTGCGCTAACGACGGACGACCGACGAGGTGAGAACGGATGACGATGTCCAGCCGGCTGGACGCAGGGCGAACCGCATTCGGAATCACAGTGTCGATTGCCGACCCGTTCCTCGCCGAGATCATCTCGTCGCAGCCGCTCGACTTCGTCGTCATCGACGCCGAGCACTCGCCGCTCGCGCTGCAAGAGATACAGACCCTACTGATCGCGATGCGTACCAGTCAGGCGACCCAGCTGGTGCGCGTAGTGCACAACGATTCGGTGGTAATCGGACAGGTGCTCGACCTCGGTGCACACGGCGTCGTCGTGCCCCAGGTCGAAACCGGCGAGGACGTACGGCAGGCGGTCTCCGCGGCGATGTACCCCCCGCGCGGACGACGCGGCTTCGGCCCGCGCCGGGCTGCGCGGATCGGCGATCGCAAGTCGTACCTCGCCGGTGCGAACGACAGCGTGCTGGTTGTGGCGATGATCGAATCTGCCCTGGCCGTCGACAACCTCGAGGCGATCCTCGCCGTCGACGGGCTGAGCGGCGTGATCATCGGGTCGCAGGACCTGGCCGCGTCACTCGGGCATCTCAATGACGTGGAGCATCCGCTCGTCGTCGAGACCGTGCACACGATCATGCAGCGCTGCCGCGACGCGGCCGTTCCGTTCGGCATGTACGCCGCATCCAGCGCCGATATCGCCGACCTGATGACCCGCAGGGCACAGATCATCACGCTTGGATCCGACTTGCTCTTCTTCGAACAAGGCATGCGCAGAGCTCT
>JAODNL010000027.1 GCA_025465405.1 Pseudonocardiales bacterium
ATCAGTCGATCTTCTTGATCCGCCAGAGCGACGGCAGTGTCAAGGGCTTCTACAACGCCTGCCGGCACCGCGGCACTGCGTTGGCATGCGGCACCGGCACGTTCCGGGGTGAGCAGGTCGTGTGTCCAGCAACTGGCACCAGGCGCTGGATCGATTCCTGGCCACCCACTGACCGGACCGCCACCTGGGTTCGTCGCCAAATCCGCTGACCGCGGCCCGGTCAGGAACCGCGCTGTGGAGGGACGCGAATGCCCCTACGCATTCGGCACCGATGAGTCGGCCGGAGCACATCCCGGCGCGTCTGATCCTGATCGTCGGCTCGCTGACGGCGTTCGGCCCGTTGTGCATCGACATGTACATCCCGGCCTTGCCCCGGATCGGCGTCGATCTGCATTCGTCGGCCTCGGCGGTGCAGTTCTCGCTCACCGCAACCCTGATCGGGCTCGGGCTCGGCCAGGTGGCCATCGGCCCGCTCAGCGACCGGTTCGGGCGGCGCCGGCCGCTGTTCCTCGGACTGATCGCGTTCGTGCTGGCCTCGGCGGCATGTGCGAGCGCACCGGATGTCGTGGTGCTGATCGCCTTGCGCTTCGTTCAGGGTCTGGGCGGGGCGGCCGGCCTGGTGATCTCGCAGGCCATCGTGCGCGATCTGTATTCCGGCGTCGCGGCGGCCCGCTTCTACAGCGCCCTCATGCTCGTCACCGGCCTCGGCCCGATCCTGGCTCCGCAGGTGGGCGCCCTGCTCTTGCACCTGGGCTCCTGGCGGCTGCTGTTCCTCGCTCTCGCCCTGGCCGGCACTATCCTGCTCGCCGTGGCCTACCTGCGCCTGCCCGAGACGTTGGCGCCCGACGACCGCAGCTCGGGCCGCTTCGTCGACACCGTGCGCACGATGCGCCAGTTGGCCGGCGACCGCCACTTCCTCGTCAACGCAATCGCCGGTTGTCTCGGCCTGGGCACCATCTTCGCCTACGTCGCCGGCTCGTCGTTCGTCTTCGAGAACGTCTACGGCCTGAGTCCGCAGCTGTTCAGCCTGCTGTTCGCGGCCAACGGTCTCGGCCTGGTCGCCGGCAGCCAGATCAACGCCCGGATCGTGCATCGCTACGGCTCGGCCAAGCTGGTGACCGTTGGACTGCTCATGTTGGCCACGGCCAGCCTCGCTTTGCTCGTCATGACCGTCGCCCACGTGGGCGGCCTGGCCGGCGTGGTGGGGCCGATGTTCGTCGTGATGACTTCGCTCGGTTTCGTCGGCCCGAACTCCACTGCGTTGGCCATGCACCCCTTCCCGGAGTCCGCGGGCAGCGCCGCGGCTTTGCTGGGGCTGATGCGCTTCTCGCTGGGTGCGGCCGTCGCCCCTCTGGTCGGAGTGGCCGGCAGCCACGCGGTGTTGCCCCTCGCCCTCGTCATGGCCGGCTGCGGCACGCTGTCGATCGGCACCCAGCTGCTGTTCCGGCCCCGCGACGAACCCCGGCTCGATCCGAGCCAGGAGCCGCCCTTGCTGCAGGCGGCCGAGTCGGGTGTCGATCTCGCGGTGTGAATGCGTCAACCACAACATGATCGTCAGGATGGGAGTGGTCCGGAATGGTTGAGGTCACGGTGCGCGGCGAGCTGGCCAGCCCGCCCGATCAGGTCTGGGCGCTCGTGGGCGACTTCGTCGGCTTCCTGGTCGCACTCATCGACGATCCGGGCGTGCCCATCACCGGCGAAGGCGCGGGCGTGGGCATGCTGCGCACCCTCACCCGCGACGGCGTTCGGACGGTGGAGCGGCTCGAAGGCCAGGACGACCCAGCGCTGTGGACGAGCTACTCGATGCCCGAGCCGGGCCTGTTCCCGGTGCGCACGTACCACTCCCGCATCGAGCTCGGCCCGCTGCCCGACGGCCGCTGCGCCATCACGTGGAGCGCCGAGTTGGTGCCGCGCGGTGTCACCGACGACGAAGCGGCCGCGGCGGCCCGGGGCGTCTACACGCACGGAATCACCATGCTGGCGAAGCGCTTCGGTGGCCCCGGGGCGCTACCTGACCAAGCCTGACCGACAACCGAACACCGCTCATCGAACGCAACAAACGATCACGAGATAGGGCCGCACCAGTGGACTTGCGCATCTTCACCGAGCCCCAGCAAGGGGCAACCTACGAGACCCTGCTTCGCGTGGCCAAGGCCACCGAGGAATGCGGGTTCGACGCCTTCTTCCGTTCCGACCACTACGTGGCCATGGGCGGCGACGGGCTGCCCGGCCCGACCGATGCTTGGTTGACACTGGCCGCACTGGCCCGCGAGATGTCGCGCATCCGGCTCGGCACGCTCGTCACCGCGGCCAGCTTCCGCTACCCCGGCCCGCTGGCCATCTCGGTGGCCCAGGTCGACGAGATGAGTAGCGGCCGAGTCGAACTCGGCATCGGCGTCGGCTGGTTCGACCAGGACCACCTGGCCTACGGGATGCCCTTCCCACCCATGGCCGAACGCTTCGAGCGCTTCGCCGAGCAGGTCGAGATCATCGACGGGCTGCTGCGCACGCCGCGGGGCGAGCGGTACGAGTTCGCCGGACAGCACTTCACGATCACCGACTCCCCCGCGCTGCCCAAGCCGGTACAGCGGCCCCGGCCGCCGTTCATCCTTGGCGGCCTGGCCAAGAAGCGCGGGGCGGCCCTCGCGGCCCGCTTCGCCGACGAGTTCAACGTCGGCTTCGATCGGGCCGGGGCACCCGCGGCGTTCGACCGGGTCCGGGTCGCCGCCGATCAGACCGGCCGCTCGCTGGTGTATTCGGTCGCGCAGGTGTTATGCGTCGGGCGCACCGAGGCCGAACTGCGGCGCCGCGCCGGTGCCATCGGGCGCGACCTGGACGATATGCGGGAGGTCGGGCTCGCCGGCACGCCGGCCGAGGTCGTCGACCGGATCGGCGAGTTCGTCAAGATGGGCGCCTCCCGGCTGTACCTGCAGGTGCTCGACCTCACCGACCTGGAACTCGTGGCCTCCGAGGTCATGCCGCAGGTGGCGTCATGACCCGGGTCGTAATCTTCGGTGGGACCGGCTATGCCGGTAGTCATATCGCTCGAGAAGCGGCGCAGCGCGGGCACGAGGTCGTGTCGTACGCGCGGACCCCGGCCGGCGAACCGCACGCCGGTGTCGACTATCGCACGGGCTCGGTGCTCGACGCCGACACCCGGGCCGCGGCCCTGACCGGCGCCGATGTCGTGATCAGCGCGCTGGCTCCGCGCGGAGACATGCAGGGCCAGATGCGGGCCGGCCTGGCCGCCCTGGCTGCCGATGCCGCCGCGACCGGGGTGCGGTTCGGCGTGGTGGGCGGGGCCGGCTCGCTGCTGGTCCCGCCCGACGGCCCGCGCTTCGTCGACACGCTCGAGCTGCCCGAGGAGGTGCTGGCCGAGATCATGACGATGGTCGACATCCTCGGCGACCTACGCACCAGCGAGCCCAGCCTCGACTGGTTTTTCGTGAGCCCGCCGCCTAACTTCGGTGCCCACCTGCCGGGCGAGGCACTCGGCCACTACCAGGTCGGCTCCGATTTCGTCCTGACCGATGACGAGGGGCAATCGGAGATCTCCGGGGCTGACTTCGCGGCCGCGTTCATCGACGAAATCGACGCACCGCGGCACCGGCGCGCCCGGTTCACCGTCGCCCACTAGCCGGCTCGGCCAGGTGAACAGGGCGGCCTAGCTGAACAGGGCGTCGGCCAACCGGCGATAGGCCGTCACGAGATCAGCGTCGGGCCCGGTGAGCACCTGCACCGCCACGTGGTGGGCGCCGGCGGCGAGGTGGGCACCCAGTCGGCCGGCCACGATGTCGACGTCGCCCCATGCGACGAGCGCATCGATCACCCGGTCGCTGCCCTCCGCGGCCATGTCGTCGTCGCTGAAGCCGAACTCCCGCAGGTTGGCCCGGTAGTTGCTCAGCTTGAAGTACGGGTCGACCACGGTGGCCCGGGCGGCCGCGCGGGCCTGGGCAGGATCGGCGTCGAGCACCACCTTCTGCTCGGGTGCGAGCACCGCGGCTGCCCCGAGTCGTTTCCGGGCCTGGTCCGTGTGTTCGGGGGTGATCAGATACGGATGCGCACCCACGCAGCGCTCGGCAGCTAGGTCGAGCATGCGCGGCCCGAGCGCGGCCAGGATTCGGTCCGACACGGGCACCCCGGCCTCGTCGAGCCCATCGAGGTAGGCCACCACGGAGTCGTACGGCCGCTGGTAGGGGCGATCGAACTCAGGATGACCGATGCCGATGCCGAGCAGCAGCCGACCGGGGAAGCGCGCCGCCACGCGGTGATAGGCCGCGGCCACGGCGTCGGCCCGGTACTGCCAGGCATTGACGATGCTGGTGCCCACAACGATGTTCTCGGTCGCCTCGAGCAATTGCTCGATGAAGACCAGATCA
>JAODNL010000202.1 GCA_025465405.1 Pseudonocardiales bacterium
GCCAGGGACCCGCGCCGCAACTGCGAGATCGCTCGCCTGGCCGGCTTCGGATAACCGCGTTGCCGAGGTTTGACTTGCGACGTACGGTGGCTGCACACGAGGAAGGAGGTGGTCCAGAGTTGAGTATTTCTCGGACACGTGAGGTGGCTGCCAGCTAGCCGCTGTTCAAGCAACGGACCTGCAAGGCAATGCCCGCACCCGTGCCAATCGGCGGCGAGCAATACCTTGGCAGCTACCCGGCCCCCGAGCCGTCGGCCCTGTCCAGCCGACCCGCCAAGGCGGACCAGGCTCGGGGGCCGAACCATGTCCGGGCTAATCAGGGTGCGGATCAGGGTTGGCACCGATGTGCCCGATGCCCGTTCCCGCGCAGGATCACCGCATGCAGAACACGGATCAGCAGCGATGATCGAAGCCCGCAATCTGAGCAAGAGCTACGGCCGCACGCTCGCCGTCGACAGCCTCTCCTTCGACGTCCGACCCGGCCGGGTAACCGGCTTCCTCGGCCCGAACGGCGCGGGCAAGTCCACGACGATGCGCATGATCCTCGGCCTGGATGCGCCCAGCAGTGGCATGGTGACCGTCCGCGGTAAGCCCTACGCGGCGCATCGAAGACCGTTGCACGAGGTCGGCGCCGTGCTCGAGTCCCGGGCGATGCACCCCGGGCGCAGCGCCTACAACCACCTGCTCTGCCTCGCGCAGAGCAACGGCATCGGCCGCGGGCGGGTGGATGAGGTACTCGAACTGGTCGGGTTGCGCGACGCCGCCCGCCGGCGGGCCCGCGGTTTCTCGCTGGGCATGAGCCAGCGGCTGGGGCTGGCCAGCGCGCTGCTCGGCGACCCGCCGGTCGTCCTGTGCGACGAGCCGGTGAACGGGCTCGATCCGGAAGGCATCCGCTGGATCCGCACGCTGCTCCGCCGCCTGGCCGCGGAGGGCCGCACGGTATTCGTTTCCAGCCACCTGATGAGCGAGATGGCGCTCACCGCCGATCACGTGATCGTGGTGGGACGCGGCAGGCTGATTGCGGACGCGAGCGTCGCGGACATCGTCGGGGACGCCGGGCGGAGCTACACATTGGTCCGCACGCCGGACCCGAGCCGTCTCGAGCAGGTCCTCCGTGCCGCGGGGGCGATCGTCGCGCCTGTCGCCGGCGCGTTGGAGGTCAGGGGTGTTCCCTGCAGCGCGGTCGGCGATCTCGCCGCGCGACACGGAGTCGCCCTGCACGAGCTCTCCCCCCAAACACCGTCGCTCGAATCAGCGTTCTTCGACCTGACCCACGACAGCGTCGAGTTCCACGCCACCGGGAGCACGTCATGACGACCACGACGATCGCGACCGACCCGGCCCGCGAGGAACCCCGGGCCGCCGACACGATCGGATTCGGCAACGTGCTGCGCTCGGAATGGACCAAGCTGCGCTCCCTGCGGTCGGCCTACCTGTCGACCGGGTTCGTCATGCTCGCGACGGTCGGCCTCGGCATCCTCATGGGCGTCCGCTGGGCGCACCAGAAGGGCGCCCTGGATCCGGCCTTCGACGCGACGAACGTCAGCCTCAGCGGCTTCTACATCGCGCAGGTCATCGTGGGCGCGGTCGGAGTGCTCACGATCAGCTCCGAATATACGACCGGCATGATCCGCGCGACCTTCTCCGCGGTGCCGCAGCGCCGGGCCGTCCTCGCCGCCAAGGCTCTCGTCGTCGCCGGCGCAACGTTCGTGATCGGCGAGATCGCCAGCTTCGCGTCGTTCGGCGTCTGCCAGGCACTGCTGGTGAGCAAGCACGCTGGGGTCTCGCTCGGCGACCCGGGCGCGCTGCGCGCCGTCTTCGGCGCCGGCCTGTATCTGACGGCGGTGTCTCTGCTCGGATTCGGCCTGGGCGCCACGATCCGGCACACCGCCGGTGCGCTGTCGGGCTTCTTCGGGATCCTGTTCGCGCCGACGCTGATCGTCGACCTGCTCCCGACGTCGTGGCGCAACAACCTCATCGACTACATGCCGGCGAACGCGGGTAGCCAAATCCTGACCATCGTGAAGGTCAAGGGCGCGCTGCCTCCCTGGGGTGGCCTCGGCGTCTTCTGCCTGTACGCCGCGGCCGCGCTGCTGGCCGGTTTCGCACTCGTCCGGGTCCGCGACGCCTGACAAGGGCCGCGACGACTGAGGAGGGCCGTGGCTCGGTCGCCGACCGACCGGCGCGCACCCGGCGGATACCCTCAAGGCCATGGCGGAGCGGGTTCGCGACGGGCGCTCGACGCGCTGGGATCCCCATCGCCGCGAGCGCCGGCTGGCGATCATCAACGCCGCCATCGCGGCGATCGAGGCGCACGGTCCGGACGCGCTCACCGGCCAGATCGCCGAGATGGCCGGTGTGCCCCGTACCCACGTGTACCGGCACTTCGACGGTAAGCAGGCCCTGGACCTCGCGGTCGCGCGGCACGTCGCGAACCAGATCGGGCAGCAGATCCGGACGGGCCTGGCCACGAAGGGCTCGGCGCGCGAGATCATCAGCGCGGCGATCAGAGAGCACCTCGGATGGGTCGAGGCACATCCGAACCTCTATCGCTTCCTCGCGCAGCACGCCTACGCCGTGAATTCCACCGGCTCGCCGGCCGTCGACGACGCGAAGGCGGCGTTCGCCAACGAGCTGACTGCACTGCTGGCGCGTTATATGCAACTGTTCGAGATCGACACCGCGCCGGCCGAGCGCGTCGTCGTCGGAGTCGTCGGCATGGTCGACGCCACCGGGGCGTGGTGGCTCGAGCACCGCGACGTGGGGCGTGACGAGCTGACCGCGGCCCTGACCGACCAGGTCTGGCTGATCATCGACCACACGGTGCGCTCGCTCGGCTTCGTGCTGGACCCGAACTCGCCGCTGCCGTGACTCAGCGCTGACCGGCAAAGAGCTTGAACAGGACGTAGAGCGACATCGCGCCGATCCCGAGGAACGTCACGATCAGGATGACGAGATAGGCCGCTTCCATGCAGGCAGGATATCGGCATGACACCGCCCATCGTGCGCACGCTCGTGGTGAAATGCACCGCGGGAACCGAGGAACCGGAACGCTGCTCGCAGGCGTTCACCGTCGCGGCCACCGCGCTCGCGGCCGGCGCCGACGTGTCGCTGTGGCTCACCGGTGAGGCCGCCTGGCTGGCCGTCCCGGGTCGGGCGGAAGCCTTCGAGCTGCCGCACGCGGCGCCGCTCACCGACCTGCGGGACGCGCTGCTGGCCGGCGGGCGCGTCACCGTGTGTACCCAGTGCGCCGTCCGCCGCGGCATCACCGAAGCAGACCTGATGCCAGGTGCCGTCATCGCCGGCAGCGCCAGCTTCGTCGCCGAGGTGCTGGCACCCGACACCCAGGCGCTCGTGTACTGATCGGCCGCACCACCCGTGATCAAGACGTCGAAATGGCTGCCAGGGCGACCAGAACGACGTCTTGATCAACGAAGGTACGGCCGCGGTCAGGCGACTTCGAGCTGGAGCGATACCTCCACGAGACCCGGCGCCAAGGCGTGCACGGCCTTGCGGACCGAGCCGTCGCGGTGCAGCACCGACAGCGTCCACTGTCCGGGGGCGGCGAAGAAGCGGAAGTCACCGGTGGCTGAGGTGACGACCTCGGCGGTGAACTCGCCGGTCGCGTCCAGCAGCCGCACGTATGCGCCCGGGACCGGTGCGCCGGCGGAGGTGACGACGCCGTAGATCACCGTCTCCTTGGTGAGGTCGATGCCGGCGGGGAGGGTGGGCGACTGGGCTGGTCCTCCGCACATCTCAGACGTCCTTCTCGATCGGGACGCCGACCAGCGAGCCGTACTCGGTCCACGAGCCGTCGTAGTTCTTCACGTTCTGCTGCCCGAGCAGCTCATGCAGCGCGAACCAGGTATGGCTGGAGCGCTCCCCGATCCGGCAGTACGCGATCGTGTCCTTCGACTCGTCCAACCCCGCCTCGGCATACAACGCCCGCAGATCCGCATCGGACTTGAACGTCCCGTCCTCGTTCGCCGCCTTGCTCCACGGCACGTTCACCGCCGTCGGGATATGCCCACCCCGCTGCGACTGCTCCTGCGGCAAATGCGCCGGCGCCAGCAACTTGCCCGAGAACTCATCCGGGGACCGGACATCGACCAGGTTCTTCGTCCCGATCGCCTCCAGGGCCTCATCCCGGAACGCCCGAATCGACAGATCCTGATCCTGCGCCCGATAGGCCGTACCCGGCCGCGACACCGCGTCCTTGGACAACTCCCGCCCGTCCAGCTCCCACTTCTTCCGACCGCCGTCCAGCAACTTCACACCGTCGTGGCCATACAACTTGAAATACCAATACGCATACGCCGCGAACCAGTTGTTGTTACCGCCATACAGCACCACCGTGTCGTCGTTCCCGATCCCCTTCGCCGACAACAACGCCTCGAACTGCTCCCTGCTCACGAAATCCCGCCGCACCTGATCCTGCAGCTCCGTCTTCCAATCCAACTTCACAGCACCCTCGATATGCCCACCGTCATACGCCGACGTGTCCTCATCAACCTCGACGAACACGACACCAGGGGACTTCAAGTTCTCCTCGGCCCAATCGGCCGAAACCAGCACATCTGCGCG
>JAODNL010000214.1 GCA_025465405.1 Pseudonocardiales bacterium
TCCGGTGACGAAGTCGGAGACCGCCGGTGCCGGCGTGGTGGGCGCGGGCGCCGTAGCCGGGGCCGGGACAGGACGGGGGCGGGAGCGGTGGCGGAGGTAGGGAAGGTCGGTGCGGGGCCGGGCGGTGGCGGGATCGACGCTCACAGCGACAGCCCGTAGTCGGCGGCGATGCCGGCGATGCCCTTCGTGTAGCCCTGCCCCAGCACCCGGAACTTCCAATCGCCGGCGTGGCGGTAGACCTCACCGAGGGCCAGCGCGGTCTCCGTGTCGAGAACCGGGCCGAAGTCCTCGGAGCGGACCAGCTCGGTGTTGTCGGCGAGGTTCAGCACGCGCAGCTCCAGGGAACGCAGCTGTCCTAGCGTGCGCCGCTGCGCCGGACCATCGTTGATGTAGACGACGACCACGATGCGGTCGACGTTCTCCGGCACGGCGGTCAGGTCGATCTCGACCTGCTCCTGATCACCGCCGAGCGCTGCCTCGAGCTGTTGCACGGACAGGTCCGGCGAGGCGAGCTGGTTGAAGAACACGAAGTGCGCGTCGGACAGCGCGCGATTGTCAGCGTCCGCGAGGATGGTCGCCATCACGAGGTTGTCGTTGAGCACACTCTCGGAGCCGGCATTCCACCGCACGCCCAGCACGATCCCGGTCAGTCCCGGGATCTCGCGGGTCAGTGCGACGTTTGCGCCGCGCTTCATGACGGCCACTCAGAGGTCCAAGTCGGATCGGGTGAACTTCGTACGCAGGAAACTCCCCTGGCTGAGCAGTTGATCGGCGTCTTTCGCCTGCGCCGCGACGAGCACGTCGGTCGCGGCGAGCCAGAGTGCGTTCACCTGCTCGAGCAACGACTCCTTGGGCGTGCGTCCGCTCGGCCGCCTGACGTCGACAATGTCGTCGTCGAGCGCGAGGTAGGAGCGCAGCGTCGTCGGCAGGTAGTCGTTCACGATTCCTTTCACCGACACGACGGCATAGATGTCGAGATGGTCGCCGTCGGCGGTGTCGATGATCTCCCGAACCGTATCGGTGACCCGGCGGGCGGCCACCACGGATTCGCCCGGCAGCCGCCCAGCACTCTGGTTGATGAACCCGATCAGCTCGTGCACGTGCTGCAGCAGCGTGGCCGGCGTGTCCTCGGGTTCGGGACCCGGGGGCGGCGGCTGCACCTCATGCAACCGCCGGAACCACGTCATATCTCCAGTATCTCAACTTCGTGGTAAGGCAGCGCTCAGGAGCCGAGCTCCCCCGGCAGGCTCGGACCGGCGTCGCCCCGGCGGGAGCGCTCGAGATATGGCTTCGCTCGCTCGATCTGCCCTTCGAGCGCGGTGACCGTCTGCGCCATGCTGTCGACGGCCTGGGCCCGGAACGAGTCGATCTCGTCCATCGTCTGGAACACGTTCTCGAATGCCGTCTGCAGCTTCTGGATGTCGATGGTGCTGCTCGCCGCCTGCTGGTTGATCTGTGTTCCCTGCACCCGCAGCTGCTGCGACGTCGACTCGATCAGGTTCGAGGTGGTGGCGTTCAGTGCACTGATCTGGTCGAGGACGAGCTTCTGCCGCGACAGCGCCTGGGACACGATCACGGCGGTGCGCAGTGCTGCGATCGTCGTGGTCTGGGCGCGGTCGACACCCTTGATGAGCTCGATGTTGTTCTTCCGCACCAGGTCCAGCGCCATGTAGCCCTGCACCGCGACCGCCATCTGGGTCAGGATGTCCTGGTGCCGCTGCCGGATCGCGAACAGCGCGTCGGAACGCAGCGTGGTCGCCTCCTCGGTCTTGCCCGCGGCCTCCAGCTCGGCGACCTTGTCCTCGACGGCCTTGTCGAGGGCCGCCGCGAGCTGGTTGTACTCGCTGAGCTTGCCCATGGCCGTCCACATGTTGGCCTTCTCGGTCTCGATGCTGGCGTTGTCCTTGCGCAGCTCGTCCTGACCGGAGTCCAGTGACTTGATGATCGCGTTGAGGTGGCTCTGCGCCGTCTCGTACTTGGCGAAGTAGCGCTGGATCTTGTCGCCGCCGGGCAGCCACTTGAGCACCTTCTTGACGCCGCCCAGGTCCGCGCGGTTCGGGTCCAGTTCGGTGACGGTGCCGCGCAGCTCGACCAGGGTGCCGGCCACCCGGGTCTGCGCGTCTCCACCACCACCGCCCTTGGCACCCTTGACGATCGCCGCCGGCCGGTCGAGCATCCGGTTCGAGACACTCGCCGACGCACGCATGTCCTTGTCGCCCATGGACGTGATCGACTCGACCTTCTTCGCGAACTCCGGTGAGCGCGTGTCCATTGCGGCCAGTTCGGCCGCGAACGCCGCCGCCCTGGTCTGCAATTCGGTCTGCTTGGCCAGGTCGACCGGTACCGCGCCGGCCGCCTGCTCGGGTTCGACGACCTGGACCGGCGCGGGTGGGGCGAGCACCAACCCGGTACCGGTGCTTGCGGCCGCCGGCGCGGGAGCGGCGGCGGTTGTGGCGGGCGAACCGAGGTCGAGCTCGGACATAGCGGGTGCTCCTTGACTGTCTTCTGATCGGGAATTGCCTATAGGAACGCGGTGATCGCCGGCAAGAGGTCGTGGAACGTGCGTCCCGACGCCGCGTTGCCGATCGCGGTCATTGACCAGCCTGCACCGTCGCGGGACACCTTCGCCATGATCTGCGCG
>JAODNL010000231.1 GCA_025465405.1 Pseudonocardiales bacterium
CAGCCCGTCGCTCTGGCTGGACGTGCTGCAGAAGATGAAGGCGGCCGGCTTCAACGCCGCGTCCATCTACTTCGACTGGGCCTACCACTCACCCAAGCAGGGCGGGTACGACTTCACCGGCGTGCGCGATGTCAACGAACTGCTCGACATCGCCAACGAGGTGGGCATCTACGTCATCGCGAGACCGGGCCCGTACATCAATGCCGAAGTCGACGGCGGCGGGTTCCCGGCCTGGCTCGGGACGTTGCCGGGTCGCGACCGCAGCAACGACCCCACGTATCTTGCCGCGGCGGACGAATGGATGCACCGCATCAACCCGATTCTGGCTCGCCATCAGCTGACCAACGGAACCGGCACGGTGATCCTGGACCAGATCGAAAACGAGTTCTACGACGGCTCCGCCCAGGCCCGCGCCTACATGACTCACCTGGAGAACATCGCCCGGGCCGACGGCATCACCGTGCCACTCACCGGCAACAACAACGGCACGTTCAACAGCGGCGCCGGGGCGCTCGCCGTCGACGGCCCGGACGCCTATCCCCAGGGCTTCAACTGCTCGAGTCCGACGTCGTGGCACGGCCTGCCCGACATCTCCTACGACCACCCGGCCGGCAAGCCCCTGTACACGCCGGAGTTCCAGGGTGGCTCGTTCGACCCGTGGGGCGGTCCCGGCTACGACAAATGCCGGCAACTCACCGGGCCGGACTTCGAATCGGTGTTCTACAAGCAGAACATCGCCGTCGGTGCCACGCTGCAGAGCTTCTACATGACCTACGGCGGCACGTCGTGGGGCTGGCAGGCCGATCCCAGCCAGGTCTACACGTCCTACGACTACGGCGCGCCGATCACCGAGTCCCGCCAGCTCACCACCAAGTACGACCAGGACAAGCTGATCGGCTATTTCACCCAGAGCGTCGCACCGCTCACCAAGACCGACGCGCTCGCGGTGGCCAGGCCGACGTCGCCGGCGATCGTCGACACCGCACGCATCAACCCGGACACCCACACCCAGTTCCACACGGTGCGGCATGCGAATGCCACATCGACCGCGACCGACTTCACGCACATCGCCCTGGATCTCGGCGCCCGCTCGACCTACACCTATGACGACGCGGACAGCGCGCTGCAGTACGCCGGTGCGTGGTCGCACGTCGGCCCCGAGGCCGGCTACACGGGCGGCGAGTACCACCAGACCGAGTCGTTCTCGAACACCGCCGGCGACAGCGTCACGATCCCGTTCACCGGCACCGGCGTGCGCTGGATCGCCTCGACTGCCGGCAACCACGGCATAGCCGACGTCTACCTCGACGGCGCGAAGGTGGCCACCGTCGACGGCTACTCGGCGAGCACGGCGAACGGGCAGATCCAGTACGCGGCGAGCAATCTCGCGAACGCCGCGCACACGTTGAAGATCGTGGTCACCGGGCAGAAGGACCCGTCGTCCGGTGGCACGTTCGTGTCAGTGGACGCCATCGACGTGCCGCCGGCCGGATCGACCTACTACCCGACGGTGCCGCAGCAGCCCGGCACGTCGCTGACGTTCGCCGGACGCGACTCGAAGATCATCGTGGCGAACTACGAGTTGGGCGCATCCAAGTTGCAGTACTCCACTTCGGAGATCCTGACGAACCAGACGATCAACGGCACCGATGTCGCGGTCCTGTACGGACGCAACGGGCAAGACGGCGAGACGGTGCTCAAGTACGCGTCGTCGCCGAACGTGCGCGTGCTCGCCGGAACCGTCGCGTCGACCTACGACCCGTCCACGGGCGATCTGCGGTTGAACTACGCGCATACCGGGCTGGCCCGCGTGCTGATCACCGGCGGGTCCCGCCCGTTGCTCCTGCTGATCGGCACCGACCAGGAGGCGGCGAAGTTCTGGCTGCAGCACACCACCGCAGGCCCCGTGCTCGTCTACGGCACTCACCTCGTGCGGACCGCCTCGACCCTGACCGGAACGCTGGCGCTCACCGGCGACACCGCCGACCCCGGCGCGGTGGAGGTCTGGGCGGCGCCGGCGCCGTCGATCACCTGGAACGGCAAGACACTCCGCGCTGCCACGACGCAGAGCGGATCGCAGCTCGGTCAGCTCGGCGGTGTGCGGCCGATCACCCTGCCGGCATTGACGAACTGGAGGCATACCGCGGAATCCCCCGAGGCCCAGCCGGGATTCGACGATTCGTCCTGGCCGGTCGCCGACAAGATGACGTCCAACAGCACGACGACTCCTGGCACGCTGCCGGTGCTGTTCGCCGATGACTACGGCTTCCATCACGGCGACGTCTGGTATCGCGGGCGATTCCGCGCGAGCGGCTCGGCCACCGGCATCACGCTGGGCGCGATCACAGGTCGGGCCGGCGTCTATTCGGCCTGGTTGAACGGCACATTCCTCGGCAGCAGCGGCAGCAGCACGCATACGTTCACGTTCCCCGCGGGCTCGGTGCGCGCCGGCGCTGACAACGAGGTGTCCGTGCTCGTCGAGAACATGGGCCACAACGAGGACTACAACGCGCAGGACAGCAACAAGGAGGCTCGTGGCCTAACCGCTGCCGTGCTGGCCGGGTCGCCCCTGACGTCGCTCACCTGGCGGATCCAGGGCAGCCGCGGTGGCGAGAACCTCGTCGACCCGGTGCGTGGCCCGATGAACACCGGCGGGTTGTACGGCGAGCGGGCCGGCTGGACGCTGCCCGGCTTCCCGGACCAGTCATGGCCAGCGGTCACGCTGCCGACGTCGGACACCACGCCCGGCGTCTCGTGGTACCGCACGAACGTCGCTCTGGACCTGCCGAAGGGTCAGGACACCTCGGTCGGGCTGAAGATCACCGATGATCCCAGCCGGCACTACCGGGCGCTGATCTTCGTCAACGGCTGGCAACTCGGCCGCTATGTCAACGACGTCGGCCCGCAGCACGACTTCCCGATCCCGAACGGCATCCTGAAGCCCAACGGCAGCAACACGATCGCGATCGCGGTGTGGAACACCGACGGCTCCACCGGCGGCCTCGGCGCGGTGTCGCTCGAGTCGTTCGGCTCCTACGCCTCGTCGCTGCAGGTCGCGACCGTCGACAGCCCGCCCTACGACCACGCGACCTACGCGATGCCGTCGGCACACCAGGCGTCGCTGGTGACGGCCGCGCCGGATACGGCGACGCCGGGCTCGACGGCCACGGTCTCGGCTACGTTCGCAGTCCCGTCGGACGCGCCGCCGGCAACCTTCGTCCGATTCGGCCTCGACGTTCCGGCCGGATGGACGGCTATGCCGACGTCGCCGACGGTCGCCGGTACGGTCCGCGGCGGCGCGTCGGCCACCGCGACGTGGCGGGTCACCGCGCCGGCGTCGCCGGCGGCCGTGTCGCAGCTGACCGTGACGGCCGACTACCGGCAACGTGACCAATCGCAGAGCCTGAGCGATCCTCGCGATGTCCGCGTGCTGCCGACTCCGCCTACCGGCGACGTCGCCGTCAGCTCGCTGCCGTTCTTCTCAGCCACGAACTCATGGGGTCCGGTCGAGCGGAACACCAGCAACGGCGAGCAGGCGGCGGGCGACGGCAAACCCATCACCTTGAACGGCACCGTCTATCCGAGTGGCCTCGGCACGAATGCGGTGAGCGACGTGGCTGTGTACCTCGGCGGCAACTGCACCCGGTTCACCGCCACGGTCGGTGTCGACGCCGAGGTGGGTAACAACGGCTCGGTCACCTTCAGCGTCGTCTCCGACGGCACGACGTTGACGACGACACCCGTGCTCAAAGGATCGTCGGCTTCGGTGACGCTCGACGTCGACATCACGGGAACGCAGCTTCTCGACCTCGTGGTCGGCGACGGCGGCGATGGCAACGGCTTCGACCACGCCGATTGGGCCAACGCCCAGCTGCACTGCACCGGCTGACGCGGCCGAGGTTTGCCGCGGGGCGTCCCGTCCACGCAGGATGGGGGCGTGCCCAGCTACGAGCGCGACGAGACCGAGGCGCAGCGCCTCGACCGCAACTACAGCGAACTGTTGCAGGAGCTGCGAGTGGCGCAGATGGGGGTGCAGATCCTCTTCGCGTTCCTTCTGGGCATTGCATTCCAGCAGCGCTTCGCGACGATCGACGACTTCCAGCGCGACATCTACATCGCGACGCTGGTATGCGCCGCGATCTCGGTCGCACTGTTCATCGCTCCGGTTGCCTTGCACCGCGCGATGTTCCGCCGAGGCCTCAAGGACGAACTCGTGGCCTTCACCGGACGCCTCGCGGTGGCCGGCCTGGCGTTCCTGGCGTTGGCCATGCTCGGCGCGCTTTTGCTGATCGTGGACGTCATCCTGGGCGGCGTCGCGGCGGCGGTCATGACCGTGGGGATAGCGGTCGTGTTCGGGTTGCTCTGGCTGGCGCTGCCTCTGCGCTGGCGGTGGCGCGAAGGCCCGGTCGGAGCGGATGACAGCCGGGGAACTGTGCACTGAGCCCGGCTACGCCTGTAGCGCCGACCACGCGACCGTGAGCTAGCCGTTCGGCAAGATCACTCGGCCGATCGATCGCGTCCACGCGGCAGGCCAGCGTCAGGCTCAGCGGGCCGGACTCGTCGAGCAGCACCCAGCCGCCACGCCAACCCTCCTCGTCACACGTGCCCTCGACGATCACGCCGCCGGCCGCGAGACCGGCCGAGGTCGACGACGAGCGGTTGCGACACCGAACGCAATCGCGTTCCGAGCGGCGCGACTATCCAGTTGTCCATACGCCGCAGGCGATTCGCGTTGGTCGTGCCGCGAGTCGGCTGACCCAGCGCCCGGGCTCGCCCGGCGGCCATGCGTGGACGCGCCATGCGGGGTTTCGGCGGATCGGCCACGACGCGTCAGGGTAGCGTCGCGTGCCGTGCCCGCTGTGCTCGCCGACCTCACCACGCTGCGCCTCGGTGGTCCCGCCGCGCGCATGGTGACGGCATCGTCGGCGGACGAGCTCGTCGAGGTCGTCCGCTCGGCCGACTCCGCGGGTGAGGCCGTCCTGATCGTCGGTGGCGGCAGCAACCTCGTCGTCGCGGACGAGGGCTGGCCAGGTGTGGCCGTCCTGGTCCGGACAACGGGAATCTCTTGGGCGACGTCCGACGGTGGTGACGCGGTGTCGGTCACCGCGCAGGCCGGAGTTCCGTGGGACTCGCTGGTGTCGATCACCGTGCGCGAGGGCTGGTCCGGTCTGGCCGCAATGTCCGGCATCCCCGGCATGACGGGAGCGACGCCGATCCAGAACGTCGGCGCGTACGGCAGCGAGGTGGCCGACGTCATCACCGGCGTGGCCCTGCTGGATCGCACGACCGGAGCGATCGAGCACTGGACGCCGGACCGTTGTGGTTTCGGCTTCCGCACAAGTGCGTTCAAGCACACCGATCGCTACGTCATCCTCGATGTGACGTTCCGGCTGCGACGGAGCGTGGACAGCGTGCCGGTCCGGTATGTGGAGCTGGCGCGGCGGCTCGGCATCGAGCCCGGAGAGGTGGCGCCGTCGCAGCGGGTTCGCGAGGTGGTGCTGGAGCTGCGCGGCAGCAAGGGCATGCTGCTGGACCCGGACGATCACGACACCTGGAGCGTGGGCTCGTTCTTCGTCAACCCGTTCGTCGAGTCCGCGCAGGTTCCGGACGGCTGCCCGCACTGGGTAGTGGACGGACGTACGAAGCTCTCGGCGGCGTGGCTGATCGAGAATGCCGGATTTTCAAAGGGATTCGGCCAGCACCGAGGGGATGGCCGGGTGGCGGTGTCGACGAAGCACACTCTCGCCCTGACCAACCGGGGCGGTGCCACGACTGCGGAGTTGCTGGACCTGGCGCGCCAGATCCGCGAGGGCGTCGAGGCGCGGTTCGGTATCCGGTTGCGCCCCGAGGCGCACCTGGCCGGCGTGGAGCTCTGACCCGGTCGTGATTGACGCGGCCGAGCGCCGCGCTTAGTTGGGCGGGTGAGCGAACC
>JAODNL010000245.1 GCA_025465405.1 Pseudonocardiales bacterium
TCGGCATGCGAGCCCGGTAATCGAGTTCGGTCGGCGGGCCACCGTCGACTCCGAACTCGGCGGTCAGCAGATATCCGCGGGCGACAAGGTCGTGATGTTCTACTGTTCGGGAAATCGCGACGAGGAAGTCTTCGACGACCCGCACCGTTTCGATTTGTCACGACCGCGCAACCCGCACGTCGGATTCGGGGGGGGTGGCGTGCACTTCTGCCTCGGCAACGGCGTCGCCAAGGCGCAGCTGCGTGCGCTGTACCGCGAGATCACCCAGCGACTCACCGACCTGCAGGTCGGTGAGCCGGTCATGCTGCAGAACGAGTTCATCCACGGAATCGTGCACCTGCCGGTGCGCAGCTGATCCGTCGACGGGAAAGGACTGCACGATGTATGTATCACTCGACCGCGATCGTTGCAGCGGCATCGGGATCTGCGAGTCGATCGCTCCCGGCTACTTCGAGATCGCCGAGGACGGATCGCTGCAGCTGCTTCGCGACGACGTCGAGCCGGAGGCGATCACCGAGGTCGAAGAGGCGGTGCGCTCGTGCCCCACGCTCGCCCTCACGCTGCAGCGATAGGTCGGTTCGACGAGATGGCCCCGACATCCTCGCGCCCACGAGCGGACGACTCGCCCCGACGCCTGGTCATCGTGGGCGCGTCCCTGGCCGGTCTGCGGGCCGCCGAGAGCGCTCGTCGTAATGGTTACCGGGGAGAGGTCGTGATCGTCGGAAAGGAAAGGCACCTGCCCTACGACCGCCCGCCGCTGTCCAAGGAGTTCCTGACCGATGGGCAACCGCCCGTCTTCTTGCACTCGACGGACGCCCTGGCCGGCGAGTTGGGTCTGCGGTTGCGGCTCGGCACGGCGGCGATCGCGCTGGACCCCGACGCCCGGCGACTAAGCCTCGATGACGACACCACCTTGACCTACGACCGGTTGATCGTCGCGACCGGTGCCGCCGCGCGACGTCCCTCCGGGTTGACCGACCTGGCTGGCATCGTCACGCTGCGCACTCTCGATGACGCCGTGCTGCTCCGAAGCCTGCTGGTCGCCGAGGCCCGTGTCGTCATCGTCGGCGCCGGGCTGATCGGGTCGGAGTTGGCATCGTCGGCCGGCCAGTTGGGCGCGCACGTGACGTTGATCGACGGTGCGCCGGTGCCGCTGGTCCGCGCAGTCGGCGTCGATGTCGGGCGTCGCCTGTCCGCGCTGCACGCGCAACGCGGCATTGAGCTCATCTGTGACGTCCAGATCGTCGCGATCGAGGGCCACACTCGTGCTTCGGCGGTGGTGCTCAGCGACGGCCTGCGGCTGCCCGCCGACGTCGTGCTCCTCAGCATCGGAGCCGAACCGGTGACGTCCTGGCTCGCCGGATCGGGCGTCGCGGTGAACCCTACGGACGGCGCCATCGTCTGCGACGAGATGCTGCGAACCTCCGTGCCGGCCGTGTACGCCGCCGGTGACGTCGCCGAGTGGTCGAATCGGATCGTCGGTGGGCAGACTCGGCAGGAGAACTGGTCGAACGCCAACGAGCAGGGGGCAGTGGCCGGGCGCAACGCGGTGACGGCGGGCTCGCCGGTCGCCTACGAGGCCGTGTCGTACTTCTGGAGCGACTGGTACGGGCAACGCATTCAGTTCGTGGGGACCGCCGACTCCGACGATGTCGAGTTCCACGAGCTCTCGAGCGGCCACGGCGGATTCGTCGCGCTGTACCACCAGGAGGGGCGCCTCGTCGGTGCGGCCGCGTGCAACGGGCAGCGCCTGATCATGAAGTACCGAAGGCTCATCCGCGACGGCGCGTCGAACGACGACGCCCTCGCCACGCTCGCCAGGTCGGCCGGTGCGGCGTGGGAGCGAGGGCGAGTGACGCCAGCCAAACAGTCGACCGGATCGAGTGCGCGGCCCTCGCCGGCCGGAGAGCACGCAGGGAGAAGACGATAATCATGATTACGGAGATACGGGAGCAGTTCCGGGCAACGGTTGGTGGCGAGGACTTCGCCGTGAGCGCGAGCTTCCCCGTGCTGAATCCGGCGACGGCCTCGCTGGTGGCCCACGCCCCCGCCGTCGCGGCGGACGACCTCGATGCGGTGTTCGCCGCGGCCCACGACGCATACCTCGCCTGGCGGCTCGACGAGAAGTTCCGGCGTCATTCGCTGCGCCGCGCCGCCGCGGTACTCGAGGCGGCCACGACCGAACTCGCGCCGGTGCTGACGGCCGAGCAGGGCAAGCCGTTGCGGGATGCGGCGCAGGAGATCCAATTCACTGCCGTCTGGCTGCGCTACTACGCCGACCTCGATGTGCCGCGCGAGATCGTGCAGGACGACGAGGCTGGGTTCGCGGAGGTCCTGCGACGACCTCTGGGTGTGGTCGCCGCGATCACGCCGTGGAATTTCCCGATCACGCTGGCGATGTGGAAGATCGCTCCGGCACTGCGAGCGGGCAACACTATCGTGGTCAAGCCGTCGCCCTACACGCCGTTGACCACCCTGGCCGTGGGCCGGCTCCTTCGCGACGTCCTCCCGCCGGGCGTGCTCAACGTGGTGGCCGGTCCGGACCCGCTCGGCGCCGCCATCACCGCCCATCCGGCGCCGCGCAAGATCAGTTTTACCGGGTCGACGCGGACCGGCAAGAAGGTCGCGCAGGCGGCAGCCGGGAACCTCAAGCGGATGACCCTCGAACTCGGCGGCAACGATCCGGCCATCGTGCTGGGTGACGTCGACGTCGCAGCTATCGCCCCGGCCCTGTTCTGGTCAGCATTCGCCAACGCCGGGCAGATTTGTCTGGCCGTCAAGAGGGTCTACGCGCACGCGTCGATCCACGACGAGCTCGTCGACGCGCTGGCCGCGATCGCCCGGAGTGTCCGCGTCGGGGACGGTGCCGACCCGGCGACACAGATGGGTCCGTTGAACAACCGCGCGCAACTCGAAATCGTCGACGGGCTCGTCCACGATGCCCTCGCGCACGGTGCGAATGCCGTGGCAGGTGGACGTGCGCTTCCCGGGCCTGGCTACTTCTTCGAGCCGACCGTCATCAGCGGGATCGAGGACGGCGCGCGGCTCGTCGACGAAGAGCAGTTCGGTCCGGCGCTGCCGGTGGTGCGCTTCCGTGACGAGGCGGACGCGATCGCTCGCGCCGACGCCGGCGACTACGGCCTGACCGCGTCGATCTGGTCGTCGGACGTCGAGCACGCGGCGTCGTTGGCGGGTCAGCTCGAGACCGGCCAAGTGTCGATCAACGCGCACGGCAGCGGAGTCTTACCGAACCTCCCGTTCGCAGGACGCAAGTGGAGCGGGTTCGGGGTGGAGAACGGCGTCTGGGGCCTGCACGAGTACATGGCCACCCAGGTGATCTCTACCCCGGCGCGCGGCGCACGGTGAAACACGGACGGCAACACGAACACCTCAACCGCGCCTCGCGACGTGAGGCGCAGCGACGATCGGAAGGACCAGCCGTGCCCAAAGCCATCATGACCGTGCGGAGCAGCCCAGTGTCGAGCGCCCGTGAGGCGGAGTACAACGCCTGGTATGACCAGGCGCACATCCCCCAGGTGAGCCAAATCGCCGGGTTCGTGGGTGTGAGCCGCTACAAGCTCCAGCCGTCGACGGACACGGATCTGCCGACCTATCTGACGATCTACGAGCTGGACGCCGACGACCCCGCGGAGCCGGTCGCCGAGATGCGTCGGCGGGTCGCCTCCGGTGATCTCAGCTCCACCGACACGATCGCCACCGAGCCGAAGCCCGAGTCCGCGATCTACCTGGCGGTGTGAGAGCCGTGCGACGAGATCGGACGATCGATGACGGCGGCAACGAGCATCGCCAGTGGGTCGGCTGATGTCGGAAGAGAGCGGCGGCCCGCCGGTGCGTTTCGAACGATCCGGCCACGTCGCCGTGATCACCCTCGACCGGCCCACGCACGGGAATGCGCTGTCCGGCTCCATGGGCGTACGCCTGCGTGAGTGCTGGGACGAGATACGCGACAACCACGACATCCGGTGCACCATCATCACGGGTGCCGGCGACCGGCACTTCTGCACCGGAGCCGACCTCACCGAGGTCGCCGACTCAGGGCCGATCGGCGCAGGCTACGGATCGATGCGCGCGGAGGTCCGGTGGAGCTCCCGGCAGAACGAGATCTGGAAACCGACGATCTGCGCCGTCAACGGCCTGGTTGCCGGCGGGGGGCTCCACTTCGTCGTCGACTCCGACATCGTCGTCGCTGCCGAGAACGCCCAGTTCCTGGACACCCACGTCAACGTTGGCATGGTCGGCGCCATCGAAAACATCGGCCTGGCCCGCCGGCTACCGATCGGCACGGCGCTGCGGATGACTCTCCAGGGAAGGACGTTCCGGCTGCCGGCCCAGCGCGCGTACCAGCTCGGACTCGTCGACGAGCTCGCCGAGCCCGGCCGCGCGCTGGACGTCGCGCTCGAGATCGCCCACGACGTCGCCAAGAACTCACCAAACGCCGTGTCGTTGTCGATGCGCGCCGTGTGGAGCGCGCTCGAGATGCCATACACGACCGCGATGGAGTACGGGTACGCCCTGCTGCGAATGCACTGGCGGCACCCTGACTTCGAGGAGGGCCCGCGGGCCTTCGCCGAGAAGCGGCCTCCCGTGTGGGCCGAGGATGCGCTGCCCGGCGTTCCTGCGCCGTAGAGCGGGACGAGTCGTGACCGCCGCACACGACACCGCGCCGCACCGGGGCCGGGTGCGGTCGATCGGGCCTTGTAGGGCGGCGCTCGGTGCCTTATCGTAGAAAATGAACGATCCTTCACTCGAAATGATTTGAAACTCGGAACGGAGGCGCGGCAATGGATGACAGCAACGGCGTGGCGGCGACGGGCACGCGGGACTTTGCGGTCCAGGGCGTCAGCCATCTTGCTCTGGTCTGCAGTGATATGGCGGCGACCGTGGACTTCTACACCGAGGTTCTCGGGATGCCCCTGGTGATGACCCTGGGTGCGCCGGTCGATGACCCGGACGGCTATCTGAAGTCCGGTGAGGTTCTGGAGCCGGGCATGGCGCCGGGCACGCAGCACTTCTTCTTCGACATGGGCAACGGCGACCAGCTGGCGTTCTTCTGGTTCCCGAACGGGAAGTCGGCGGCGCCCGGTGTCGCCCAGCCGGACAACGCGAGCCAGACCTCGGCGGACGGCTCGATGCATCACCTGGCCTTCCGGGTGCCGAGCGACAAACTCTCCGCAGTGTGGGCGCACCTAGAGGCGCACAAGGTGCCGTTCTACTTCATCGCCCACAGCGTGAGCGAGATCAGCTCTTATCGCACGGACAACCAACTGCCGTTCGACCAGGAAAAGGTCTACGAACGTCGCCGTCGGATCAAGGATGGCGTCACGGTCGACACGCTCCGCGATGTCACCGAAGACACCTACCTGGCCTCCTTCTACTTCGAAGATCCAGACGGCATCAGCCTGGAGCTCGCCGC
>JAODNL010000250.1 GCA_025465405.1 Pseudonocardiales bacterium
TTCGGGCCGAGCTGGAGCGGGTTGCTCACGAGCTGACGACCGCCCGCACGGAATCCACGGAGCTGGACAACCAGCTGCAGGCCGCGCGGGAACGGATCGAGAACGTCCAGGCCGCACACGACCTGGCGGTCAACCAACGCGACGAGGCGTCGGAACGCCTGAGGTGGGCGTCATCGGCGTTCGCGGCGTCAATGCGGGCAGCCGTCCGGCGCCGGTGGAGGCCCGCTCGATGAGCGTTGTGCAGGACCTCCGGTCCTCGCGCGAGTTGCTGGCGAACCTCGCACTGCGGGAGATACGGGGCAAGTACAAGCGAACCGTGCTCGGACAGGCGTGGTCGTTGCTGAACCCGATCGCGCTGATGATCACGTACTCGGCCGTCTTCTCGGTGCTGCTCAAGGCACACCCACCGAAGGGAAGTCCGTCCGGTCTCAATGTGTTCGCGCTGTGGTTGTCCTGTGGGTTGCTGCCGTGGATGTTCTTCGCGAACGTCGTCACGAGCGGCATGTCTTCGATCATCGCCAACGCCAACCTCATCAAGAAGGTCTACTTTCCACGCGAGACCCTTGTCGTCGCGGACGCGTTGTCCTGGCTGTTCACGTTCTCGATCGAGATGCTGGTACTTCTCGTTGCTCTCTTGATCTTCGGCGGCTCGCCTCTGCTGTACCTGCCCGGGGCGATCGCTTTCATGTTGCTTCTGGCGTGCTTCGGTCTCGGGCTCGCCCTCATGCTCGCTGTCGCCAACGTGTACTTCCGTGACACCCAGCACTTCGTCGCGATCTTCATGCAGCTCTGGTTCTATGCGACTCCGATCGTGTATCCGGCCTCACTCATCGTGAAAGACCATCCGTCGATCGCGACGGCCTACCGCCTCAATCCGCTCGAGCGGTTCGTGGAGGCCTTCCGGAACCTGCTCTACGACAACCGCTGGCCGACGGCGCTGAACACACTCGTCCTTGTGCTCGTGTCGCTGGGTGTCCTCGTCCTGGGCATGGCCGTGTTCCGTCGCTTCCAGGGCCGGCTGGCGGAGGAGCTGTGAGCGACGCCGCGGTCGTCGTCGACGACGTCTCGAAGCGGTTCCGCATGTACCGCGAGCGGAACAACTCGTTGAAGGCTGCGCTCATGCGTGGTCGACGCGCGTCATATGACGAGTTCTGGGCCCTGCGAAACGTGTCGTTCGAGATCCCGCGCGGTGCAACCTTCGGCCTGATCGGTGAGAACGGCTCGGGCAAATCGACACTGCTGAAGTGCATCGCGCGGATCCTGTCGCCGGACGAGGGATCGATCCGTGCGCAGGGCAGCATCGCGGCGTTGCTCGAGCTCGGCTCCGGCTTTCATCCCGAGCTGTCAGGACGCGAGAACGTCTTTCTCAACGGATCGATCCTCGGTATGAACAAGGCCGAGATCGCGCGGAAGTTCGACGAGATCGTGGACTTCGCCGGCATCGAGGCATTCATCGATCAGCCGGTGAAGAACTACTCATCAGGCATGTACGTGCGGCTCGGGTTCTCGGTGGCGATCAACGTCGACCCCGACATATTGCTCGTCGACGAGGTGCTGGCCGTCGGCGACGCGGCGTTCCAGGACAAGTGCATGGAGAAGTTCGCCGAATTCCGCCGCGCTGGGAAAACAGTCGTCATAGTCAGCCATGCCATGGGCTCGATGCGGGCGCTGTGCACCGAAGCCGTCTGGCTGAACAAGGGCACGGTGGCCGACGTCGGCGCGGCGAACGACATCGTCGACAGCTATGTCGACGCCGGCCACAAGGAACGCGTCGAGCCGACCGAGATCTCGAGTGAGGCGCGATGGGGCAGCGGCGAGGCGCGCATCACCCGCGTCGAGATGCTCGACTCGGACGGCGAGCCGAGCAGCCGCTTCCACCCCGGTGACAAGGTGGCGTTCCGGATCAGCTTCGAGGCCGACGGCCCGATCGAACGACCCGTTTTCGGCTTGGCGCTGGAGACGATCGAGGGCGCCTACGCGTGGGCGTATCACAGCCGCGACGGCGCGTTCGTCCCTGATCGCATCGATGGCCGCGGCTCGGTCGACCTGACCGTTCCCAGCCTGCCGCTGCAGGCCGGAACGTACGATCTCAACGCCTCGATAGTCGACTACACGACGACGCACACGTTCGACTTCGTCCGCTCGTGTTACCGATTCGACGTGCTCATGCGGGCGCCGCACGAGTCCGGAGGCATCGTCGTCATGGGCGGCCATTGGGGCAATCTCACGATGGACGGTGGCCCGGAATGAAGTCCGGCAAGTCGGAGCTTCGCGAGCTGGTCGTTTCGGTCGTGATCGTCAACTTCCGCGGCGCGGACGACACGATCGCGTGCGTGCAGGACCTGCAGGCCATGGACTGGCCGGAGCACCAGCTCGAGATCGTCGTCGTCGAGAACGGGTCCGGCGATGCGAGTGCGGAGAAGATCCGTTCGGCGGTCGATCCGTCCGTACGCCTCGTCGAGTCCCCTGTGAACGGTGGATTCACCGGCGGATGCAACCTCGGCGCCGAACACGCGACGGGGGAATTCCTGGCCTTCATCAACAACGATGCGCGGCCCGACCCGTCGTGGCTTCGAGCTGCGGTCCCGACCCTGCTCGCGGACAGCACGATCGGCTGCGTGGCCAGCAAGGTCCTGGACTGGGACGGGGTGAACGTCGACTACGTCGGTGCGGCGCTGACGTGGTACGGCATGGGGTACAAGCCGGCAGCCGGCTCGGCATACGACTGTGGCGCCGAAGAGCCGCGTGATGTCCTGTTCGCCACTGGCTCGGCGATGATCACGCGCACGCAGCTGTTCCGCGACCTCGGCGGCTTCGACGAGCGCTTCTTCATGTTCTACGAAGATGTCGATCTCGGCTGGCGGATGAACCTCTTGGGCGATCGCGTCAGGTACGTGCCGGAGTCGACCGTGTTCCACAAGCATCACGCGTCGATCGAGAAGTACGCCTCCTACCGTGAACGGTTCCTTCTCGAGCGCAATGCGTTGATGACGCTGTACAAGAACGCCGAGCAGGTGACCCTGGACAAGGTGCTCGCGCCCGCGATCGCTCTCGCGATTCGTCGGGGCTTCGCGACGAGCGGGGTCGACACGGGCGTGCTCGATCTGCAGCGCAACCCGCTCGGCGATGCCGAGCCCACGCTCGAGCTGCCCAAGCACGCCGTCGCCGGTGCGTTCGCAGTGGACGAATTCCTGTCGCAGCTGAGGTCGCTCACCGCCAGCCGGCGTGATCTGCAACGCCGCCGGGTCGTGCGCGATCATCAGCTGGTCGGGCTTATCGGCAACTTTCTCGAGCCGGCGATTCCCGAGGAGCGTTACTTGGAGGGGCACGCGGCGCTGGTCGATGCCTTCGGCCTCGACGACCTCTACTCGGCCGGTAGGCGGGTGCTCGTCGTCACCGGTGACCCGCTCGCCACGAAGATGGCGGGGCCCGCCATCCGTGCCTTCAACATGGCGGCGCAGCTCTCGACGGATCACGACGTGCGCCTCGTGTCGACGCAGGCCTGCTCACTCAGCGATCCTCGGTTCGTCTCTGTCCATCGCACGTACGAGCAGCTGCGCGACGACGTGAAGTGGGCGGATGTCGTTGTTTTCCAAGGGTTTCTGCTCCTTCGG
>JAODNL010000256.1 GCA_025465405.1 Pseudonocardiales bacterium
CGAGCAGCTGACCGCCGCCGACGCCGAGCAGCCGACCGATGCCCGCGACGCAGACGACGCCGGTAAGTCAGACGACACCGGTGACGCAGACGACTCGGACGGCGACCGGCCGCTATAGCACCTCGTCGGTACTGTCGCCGAGGTCGTCGGCGATCGGAAGGTTTGCCGCGGCACTGACGCCGTCGAGATATCCGCGGGCCCGCTCGCTGCGCGGATAGCGCCCGACGAGTGCCCAGAAGTCCGGGCCGTGACCGGCGACGAGCAGGTGTGCCAGCTCGTGCAGCAGCACGTAGTCCTGCACCCACGCGGGCACCTCACGCAGTTTCTCCGACATGCGGATGGTGCCGTCGGCCGGTGTACAGGACGCCCAGCGCGTGCGCATGGTGGCGACCCAGCGCACCGACGCCGGCCGCGCGCGGCCGCCCAGGTAGATGGCCGACAGCTCGGTGGCGCGTCGGGCGAGCGCCGCGTCGGTGGTGCCACGGCGGCGCCCGTGCTGGGTGCCGGTGTCGAGCCGGGCAACCATCTTGGCCACCCATTCGGCCTCTTCGGCTCGGGTGAACCGTCCCGGGATCATGACGACGATGCGCTCGCCGTCGCGGTAGGCCGACACCGTGCGCCGACGTCGCGCACTGCGCCGCACCTCGATCTCGACCGCCACAGGCACACCGTATCGAGAGCTACCGACAAGCGGACGATCCACAGTCCCCCGCCCGCTGTCCACAGGACAGCGGGCGGTTATGCAGACTCCGTCCACAGAGTTATCCACAGGTGTGGACATTCACTTCAGGGTTACCGTCCGGCCATTTTCCGTGGGCTCCGTGCCCACCTCCGCGCCAGGTTGGTGGCTGTGGATAACGCTCGGGGCCTTTCGCGAACGGTGCGAGGGTGTGGATATGTCCCCGAAAGTCCCGATCGATGTCGTGCTGAACCCGGCGGCCCGGCTGTTGTGGCGCGCCAGCGACATCGTGCAGCTCGAACTCGGCAGCCGCGCTGTGCTCGTGGAGGGCATCGACTCCGAGCTGGCACACCGGCTGGTGCCCCGCCGGACTGCCGCCCGGGCCGCGGACGTCCTCGACCGGCTAGACGTGTTCACCCGGCATTCCCTCGCGGCGTTGGCCGAGGCCGGCTACCTGTGGTCGCGCCAGGACCGCGACGAGGACCTTCGGCTCACGCCACCGGAACCACGGCTGGCCGCAGACCTGGCCGCACTTGCGACCCGGCATAGTGAGCGTGCCGCGGAGCTCATGAACGCGCGTCGCCATTGCACGGTCGCGGTACACGGCACCAGTCGGGTGGCCGCGCAGATCGCAGCACTGCTCGCGGCCGCCGGCGTGGGACGCGTCCACGGTGTCGACACCACCGCCGTACGGCTGCACCAAGCTGCGCCCGGTGGCGTGCGGCCCAGCGACGAGGGCGTGCCGCTGGCCACCGCGCTGGCGTCCGCCGTGGATCGGGCCGCACCGGAGGCCAATACCACCGCCCTGCCGATGGGTGAGCAGCCCGATCTCGTGATGATCGCGATCGACGAGCCGGTCGATGCCGAGCAGCGTGACGCGCTGCATGTCCGCGGCTGCGCGCACCTCGTGGTTCGGTTGGGTGCCGATCACGGCGTCGTCGGCCCACTTGTCATTCCGGGGCTCACCAGCTGCCTGCGATGTGCCGACCTGCACCGCCGCGATCGCGACCCGGCCTGGAGCGCCTTGGCGCTGCAACTCACCGTGCCTCGACCGCACGGGACGGCCTCGGACGTCACGGTTGCCGCAGTCGTGGCCGGTGTCGCGGCCATGCAGGCACTCACCTATCTCGACGGTGGTGAACCGGCCGTCATCGACGGCACGCTCGAGCTGCACCTGCCCGACTGGCGACTGCGCCGGCGCAGCTGGCCGACCCACCCGGAGTGCGGCTGCGCCGGCCGAGCCCCCGAGTGATCATCATCTGGACAGCCCGTGACGGCGAGCCAGTCAGATGCGTTCGGCACAATGGCCCACGTGACCGACATCCCGCAGCGACGCGTGGCTCGCACCGCCAAGCTGGCCTCGCTTCCGCTGGGTGTCGCAGGGCGCGCGACGATCGGCCTCGGCAAGCGGATCAGCGGAAAGTCCGCGGACGAGGTCACCGCCGAATTGCAGGCCCGCACCGCTGAGCAGCTGTTCGCCGTCCTCGGCGAGCTCAAGGGCGGTGCCATGAAACTCGGCCAGGCGCTGTCGGTCTTCGAGGCCGCGCTGCCAGAGGAGTCGGCGGCCCCCTACCGAGAGGCGCTCACCCGGCTGCAGGAGGCTGCGCCGCCCATGCCGGCGGCCACCGTGCGACGAGTGCTCGACGAGCAATTCGGGCGCCGGTGGCCCGAGCGCTTCCGGGAGTTCGACGAAATACCGGCGGCAGCCGCGAGTATCGGCCAGGTACACCGTGCCGTATGGGCAGACGGGCGCGAGGTCGCGGTCAAGCTGCAGTACCCGGGCGCGGGACCCGCGCTGATGGCCGACTTCACCCAGCTGTCCCGGCTGGCCTGGCTGTTCTCACGCATGTCGCCCGGGCTCGAGGTCAAGCCGCTGCTCGCCGAGCTCAGGGAGCGGGTGCTCGAGGAACTGAACTACGCTCTCGAGGCCGACTCACAGCGGGGCTTCGCCACGGCCTATGCCGGCGATCCGGAGATCGCGATCCCGCGCGTCGTCGCCAGCGCACCGAAGGCGATCGTCAGCGAATGGCTTGAAGGCACGCCACTGTCGCGGATCATCGCGCACGGGACGGCCGAGCAGCGCGACCACGCCGGCTCGTTGTTGGCGCTGCTGCACTATTCCGCGCCGCAGCGCGCGGGGCTGCTGCACGCCGACCCGCACCCCGGCAACTTCCGGATGCTGCCGGACGGGCGGCTCGGCGTGGTCGACTTCGGCGCGGTCGCCCGGCTACCGGGCGGGACCCCCGAGCCGCTCGGCCGGCTCACCCGGCTGGCCCTCGACGGCGATGGCGACGGCGTCATGCGGGAGATGCGTGAACAGGGCTTCATCCGCCACGGCATCGACGTCACGGCGCGGCAGGTCATGGACTACCTCGGTCCGATCCTGGAACCGCTGGCCACACCGACGTTCACCTTCACCCGCGAGTGGATGCGAGCGCAGGCCAACCGGCTCGGCGATCCACGTCGCGAGGAAGCCCGCGTCGGCCGGCTGTTCAACCTGCCACCGTCCTACCTGCTCATCCACCGCGTCACGCTCGGCTCGATCGGTGTGCTGTGCCAGCTCGGCGCCACGGCGCCGTATCGCGCGCTCGCCGAGCGATGGCAGGCCGGATTCGCAAAGTGAGCGAGTCCATTTTCACCTACGGCGCGCCCGCCCTGAAGTTCGGTGACGGTGCCTCGGATGAGATCGGCTACGACCTGGCTCAGCTCGGCGCCCGGCGCGCACTGCTCGTCACCGATGCGCGCGTCGCCGCGACCGGGGTGCCCGAACGCATCGCCGCGCAAATGGCCACATACGGCGTCGACGCGACCGTGTTCGATCAGGTGCACGTCGAGCCCACCGACGCCAGCATGCAGGCGGCCGTCGACTGGGCTCGCGCGTACGGTCCGTGGGACGCCGTCGTCGCGATCGGTGGCGGGTCGAGCATCGACACGGCGAAGGCCGTCAACCTGCTGCTGACCAATCCGGGCGAGTTGATCGACTATGTCAACGCCCCGGTGGGCGGCGGTCAGGCGCCGCGCAACGCGCTGTATCCGCTCGTCGCCGTGCCCACGACCACGGGAACCGGCGCCGAGAGCACGACGATCTGCGTTCTGGACGTGCTCGCGCAGCGGGTCAAGAGCGGCATCAGCCATATCCGGCTGCGGCCTACCCTCGCGGTGGTCGACCCGGCGCTCACGCTCACCCAGCCCGCGGGCGTTACCGCGGCGGCGGGCATGGACATCCTCTGCCACGCCCTCGAGAGCTACACCGCCCGCCCGTATACCGCGGTGCCGCGTAAGTTACCGGAGCAGCGGGTTCCGTACTGCGGGTCCAACCCGATCTCCGACATGTGGGCCGAGAAGTCACTTTCCCTTATGGCGACGAGCTTTCGCCGAGCCGTCACGCGTGGCGACGATCGCGAGGCAAGGGGCGCCATGGCGCTTGCCGCCACGTTCGCGGGCCTCGGCTTCGGCAACGCCGGCGTGCACATCCCGCACGCGAACGCCTACCCGATCGCGGGACAAGTGCGCGACTTCCGTCCTGCCGGTTACCCGCCCGACGAGCCGTTGGTTCCGCACGGCATGGCGGTTGCACTGACGGCGCCAGAGGCATTCCGGTTCACGTTCGCCGCCGCCCCGGATCGTCACCTGCGGGCGGCGCAGCTGCTGGACCCAGCCGCTGACGTGCGGGGCGACCCCGCGGCATTGCTGCCGGATGTACTCCTGCGGCTGATGCGCGACATCGGCATGCCGGGCGGCGTCGGCGCGGTCGGCTTCACCGAGGCCGATGTGGAGGACCTCGTCGATGGCGCGTTGAAGCAGCATCGGCTACTCGCGACCGCCCCATGCCGGGTGAATGGGGATGATCTGGGCGGAATCTTCCGCCGCTCGATGTCACTCTGGTGACGCCACGCCGTCGTGTCCCCTTTACCTCGACGCAACGGCACGTTGAGATGAAGGCGTGCACGAAATCTGCTCCATCTGCGGCCGAACCGCCGACCCGGCCGAGGATGGCGACCCTCCGCTGACCTGGTGCGCGGATATCGTCGAGACCCGCGACGGACCGCACACCCGCTGGGTATGCGCCGGTTGCACGCGCAGGTACGTCCGCTCGATCGAGGCAAAGCTCGAACAGCAGTGGTGGTGACCGCTCGTCGAGGACGACGCGAAACGGCCGCCGGATCGAGTGATCCGGCGGCCGTTTCTCTGCGGTGATCCGCTGAGCTGCGGCTCGGCGACGGCCGAACCACGGCGCATCAGACCGCGCGCAGTGCGTGCCGCCGCTGCGCAGCGCGGGCACGCTGTTCGGCGGCGCGGGCTCGCAGCTCCCGGCGATGCCAGCGTCGGGCCGACGCCAGCTCCCGGGCGACGCGCAGTTGCTGCGCCTCGCGTTCCCTCACGCGCATTCGCTCACGCGCGAGCGCTTCATACATCGTGTACATCTCGGTGCTCCCTTGTGTGGTCTGGCGATCCGTCGCCGTGTAGGTGGTCATGCGGCGACCTCGGTACGGCGGTCGTCCTTACG
>JAODNL010000272.1 GCA_025465405.1 Pseudonocardiales bacterium
TAAAGCGAAGCCCCGAAGTCAGCGTGGGTGTGCAGCCAATCGTCGGCCGGAGAAAACGTGACGTTGCCTTTGACCTGCCCGAAGTCTGCGGTGACGTGCTGCCGGTCGTTGGCGTAAGCCAGATAGGTGAAGGTCGGCGCGAGAAATAGCACTCGAGCGGCGTCGGCTGTTGCCGCACGGCGGACCCAGAACGGCACGATGTCTTCGGCGGGCTCTCCGGTTGCGGATTCGATACACGTCAGCCGAACCCCGTACAGGCCGGATGCCAAGTCGGTGGGGAGGCCGAAGCGGACGCTCGGTTCCCAGCCGACGTCACCCAGGTCGTCGGAGTGGAAATGCGCGGCCGAGTACTGCTCAGGGAGACACCGCGCATCGAGATGTTCGCCAGTCCAGGTTGGGCCGGTACAGGCAAGCATCGGCTGGTTGATCAGCTGCCCGTCGAGGCCGGAACCGGAGGAATCGGGTAGCACCGTTCCGGACGAGTGGGCCCGGAACACCCAGCTTCCGAGCAGACCGGATAAGCCGGCATGCGGATCGCTGAGCTGGTTGAGCTCGCCCGCCGTCAGCGCCCGGCCGTAACAGCTCGGATCGGCCAGCTTGCCGTCGTAATGGTCGGTCGGCTCGTCGTCGTCGCCGAGCGCGGCGGCAAATGTCATATCACCGGAGAGCTCGAGATCACCGATGCTCAGCGTAACCTCGACAATGCCGGCGCCCGCCTGCAAGATCGCCGCGACCCGTCGGCCTGGGTCGACGGACACGCCCAGGCGATGCCAGCGGTGCGCCGCCAGCGGTTCGGGCAGCGCCACGGTGTCGGTCCGGCCGGCGTTGCGCAGTAGCAATGTCGGGCATCCGCGCTGGTCGAGGTAGAGGCGCCAGCCATTGCCGTCGGCGAACTGCGATGCCAGGACCTGCTCGCGGCCGTCTTCGGGCAACGTCGGATACAGATACAGGTGCAGGCTGAACGGTCCGCTGCCGTCGATGGCAGCCGGCACGCGCGCATATGAACCGGGGCGGGTCGGTTGCACCCTTCCGGGAAGGCGCTGCGCGGCAAGACCAACGCCCTCGGCCCGGAACCACGGGCCCGAGCCGAAGTCGGTGTCCGGTCCGTGGATGCGCACCAGCTCGGCCGCGAAGTCCGGCTGGCGGCAACTGACCATGACCTGCAGGTAGTCGCCGGGCGCAACGCTCAGCTCCGAGGTGTAGCCGACAATCTCGCCGACCGCCATCATGCCTCCCGAACGAGCAGGCCACCGTCGACGACCAGCACCTGTCCGGAGATGTAGCGGGCGGCGTCGGAACCGAGAAACACCGCGACGTCCGCGACGTCATCCGGTTCGCCGATCCTGCCGAGCGGAATGTTGGCCACCGCGGCCTGCAGGCCGGCCTCGCCGAGGGAATGCTCTTCGGACAGGGACTGCGCCGTGCGGATGAAGCCCGGCGCGATGCCATTGACGCGAATACCCTGACCGCCGAACTCGACCGCCAGCGCGCGGATCAAGCCGATGACGCCGGACTTGCTCGCCGAATAGTGCGCATGCTTGTCCCACCCGTAGGCGATGCCGCTGATCGAGGACAGCACCACCATCGCGCCCGCTTTCCGGCGCAGCATCGCGGGCAGTGCCGCGCGCAGCACTCGCATGCTGCCGTTGAGGTTGGTGTCGATGGTCTCCATCCAGTCGGCGTCGTCGAGTTCGACGAACGGCTTCTTCCGTGCGATGCCTGCGTTGGCGACGACGACGTCGAAGCCGTCCCGTTCTGTGTCACGGATCGCCGCGTTCACCTGCTTGGTGTTCCGGACGTCCAGAAAGACGAACTCGGCGTCGCCGCCTTGCGCATTGATGTCCTCGGTGACCTGCATGCCTTCGGGCTGCAGGACATCGCTGAGCACGACCCGGTAACCGGCGGCAGCGAATGCGCGCGCGCATGCCGCGCCGATACCGATGCCGGCACCGGTGACGAAGACGGAGCGAGAACTCACGGCAGTGGTCCTTTCAGCTCATCGAATGCGCGGGATGCGTGGCGGCTAGGAGTTGCGGCCACATCCGGTGCCAGCTGGTGCACTCCTGATAGGCGATCGCCGTTCGGAAGAGGAGGTCCTCCCGATTCAGGTCGGCGATGAGCTGCATCCCCACCGGGAGCCCGGTGACCAGCCCGCACGGCACGGTCATGATCGGTCCCGCCGTCAGCGTCCAGGCATAGGTCAGTCCGGTCAGCCGTGCAGTCGCTTCGAGCGGGTCGCCGAAATCGGCCAGCCGGGGGGCGGGCATCGGCACGGTCGGTGAGACGAGCACGTCGTAGGTGTCGAAGACCGCGCGGATGTCGGAGGCCCACTGCGCAGCCCACTTGCGGGACTCGGCGTAGTCGACGCCGTCGATGTCTGAGCCGGACAGGATCCGCCGCCGCACGTCCGGGCCGTAGCTATCCGGTTGGGACTCCAGCCGCGGCCGGTGGTATTCGTAGGCGTCGGCCAGCATCATCCTGGACAGGTGCGCGTGGGCCGGCCGTGCATCAGGAAGCTGGACCTGCGTCACGCGCGCACCACGTGAGCGCAACACATCGATCGCGACCTGGACGCAGTCGGTGACGTCGGAGTCGCAGTCGTCGAAGAAGAAGTCAGCAGGTACGCCGATCCTGACAGCGGTGAGATCCGCTGTCGCAGACGAGACGTCGACGCCGCGGGCAGGCCCACGCCGGTCCGCCTGCTCGCCGTTGCCGGCCATCGCGAGGAAGAGCCGCATTACGTCAACCGCGCTACGGGCCATCGGGCCGACGGTGTCCAGGAACGGGCTGACCGGTGTCGTTCCAGTCACCGGTATCACGCCGCGTGAAGGCCGCAGCCCGACCAGCCCGTTCAACGCCGACGGGGTGCGCACGGAGCCGCTGGTGTCCGTTCCGATCGCTCCCAGGCACATCGCCGCGGAGACTGCGGCAGCTGA
>JAODNL010000298.1 GCA_025465405.1 Pseudonocardiales bacterium
ACGACGGGTGGCCGACGCCGCTGGCGGCGGCCGTGGCCGCCGCGGGCGGGACGGTGCGCAGTGGCGCGCTCATGCTGCTGCACCAGGCCGCGGCTCAGGTCGAGCTGATGACGGGCGCGCCGGCACCGCTCGAGGCGATGCGGTCCGCCCTACTCGCCGCGTCGCCGAACTGCGGCGCCTGACCGCCCCACCCGCCACCTGTTTTCCCCGCTGGGCGCCGTTTGACGGCCGGAAATCGGCAGCCAGCGGGGAAAGGCGCGGCGAAACCGACAGCAGCGTCAGATCAGAACACGACCACCGACCGCAGCACGTCCCCGCGGCTCATCGCGGCGAATGCCGATTCGACGTCGTCGAGCTCGATCGTCTCGGTGACGAATGCGTCCAATGGCAGCCGTCCCTGCAGATGGAGGTCGACCAGCATGGGGAAGTCCCGCGACGGCAGGCAGTCCCCGTACCAGGACGACTTGAGCGATCCGCCGCGCGAGAAGAGGTCCAGCAGCGGCAGGTCCAGCCTCATCTCCGGCGTCGGCACGCCGACCAGGACGACGGTGCCGGCGAGGTCGCGCGCATAGAAGGCCTGCTCGTAGGTCTCGGGTCGCCCCACGGCCTCGATCACGACGTCGGCGCCGAAACCGCCGGTCAGGTCCCGGATCGCCTGCACGGCGTCCGTCGCGCGCGAGTTCACCGAGTGCGTCGCCCCGATCCGCAGAGCGGTGGCCAGCTTCCGGTCGTCGACGTCGACGGCGACGATCTTCGCTGCGCCGGCGAGGCGGGCGCCGGCGATCGCCGCGCAGCCCACCCCACCGCACCCGATGACGGCTACCGTCTGGCCGCGGCGCACGCCGCCGGTGTTGATCGCCGCGCCGATCCCGGCCATCACGCCACATCCGAGCAGTCCCGCCACCGCGGGCGATACCGCCGGGTCGACCTTCGTGCACTGGCCGGCGTGCACCAGGGTCTTCTCCGCGAACGCGCCGATGCCCAGCGCCGGGCTCAAGGGTGTGCCGTCCTTGAGCGTCATCGGCTGCGCCGCGTTGAACGTGGCGAAGCAGTACCACGGCTCACCGCGCGCGCAGGCCCGGCATCGGCCGCAGACCGCCCGCCAGTTCAGGATCACGAAGTCACCAGGCGCGACGCCGGTTACTCCCGAGCCGACGCTCTCCACGATGCCCGAAGCCTCGTGCCCGAGCAGGAACGGGAAGTCGTCGTTTATGCCGCCTTCGCGGTAGTGCAGGTCGGTGTGGCAGACGCCGCACGCCTGCACTTGTACCAGGGCCTCACCGGGACCAGGATCGGGAACGAGCACCGAGGCGAGCTGGGTGGGCTCGCCCTTGGCGAGGCTGACGACGCCCTGGACCTCGTGCGGCATGCGTTGCCTCCTGGTTCGACGTCTTCGACGACCTCGCAACTGTAGGCTCGAAGCCGGGCATACCGGCAGGGGTGGATCATGGCGGTCACGACGACACGACGTGCGATAGTCCGGCTGCCCCGCGACGCGGAGCCGGCTCGTACCCCGGACGACGTCGTCGTCGAGGCGCCGCTCGTGCTCGGTCTGAACGGCGACTCGATCGCGACGCTGATGCGCACGCCGGGACATGACATCGAGCTCGCGGCCGGCTGGCTGGTCGTCGAGTCCGGCGTCGGTCACGCCGAGGACATAGCGACGCTGCGCGCGTGCCGCGAGCAGGACACCGACCGGGTGCACATCGCGCTGCGCGAGGATGTGCGGCCACCGCGGCCGCGCGCGTTCGTCACGTCGGCCGCCTGCGGTGTGTGCAGTGCCGATGTGCTCGACCTGTCGCTGCTCCGGACGTCGGCACCGCACCGCGACGGATGGACCGTGCCCCGTGCGATCGTCGCGGGGCTGCCCGATGCCATGCGGATCAGGCAACGTGCGTTCGACCGGACGGGTGGCGTGCACGCGGCGGCACTCGCGGGTGCGGACGGCCAGTTGCTCGTCGTCCGCGAGGACGTCGGCCGGCACAACGCGGTGGACAAGGTCGTCGGCTGGGCGCTGCTGGGTGGCCGGCTACCGGCCACCGATCAGCTGCTCGTCGTCAGCGGGCGCGTGTCGTTCGAGATCGTGCAGAAGGCGGTGGCGGCCGGAGTAGCCGGCATCGTCGCCGTGTCGGCGCCGTCCAGCCTGGCCGTCGATCTCGCTCGCGACTACGAGCTGCTGCTGGCCGGGATGGTCCGCGCCGGCCGGTTCAACGCCTACTCCGGCGAGGACCTGATCGCCTGACCCGGCGGCGGGCCCTCACTCGGCCGGTGTGGAATGGGCGTTCGCGAGCCGCTGCGCTGTCTCGGCCGCGCCTCGAACGGCCTCGACGCTGCCCCCGCGCAGTCCCGCCGCCAGGCCCACCAGGAACGTCGTGAGCGGCGCCGCGGGACGGGCCACGCTGTGCGCAACGTCGCGCGCCACGTCGAGGATCAGGTTCCGGTCGAGCGTTCCGGGGTCGATGCCGAGTTCGGCGCAGAGCTCAGTCACCCAGGCGTCAAGTGGATTGGTCACGGTGCGATCCCTTCTCGGTCAGCGCGGCGGCGAGCCGCGTCGAGGTCGTCCCACGTGTCGCAGTCGGCACCCCAGCCGGCTGGATCCGGTACCTCGATCACCGCGACGTCGGTGAACAGGGTGCGAGCCGCGGCGCCGGTGGTGCCGCCCAGCGCGGTCAGAGCCCCGGCTAGCGCCTCGCGCCGCCATGCTGCAGCGAGATAGTTGCGCCGGCCGTCCGCGTCGACGAGGACGGCCACGTCGGCATGTCTCGTGCCGGCCAGCAGGTTCGGGACGGCCGGCGCGATCCAGGGCAGATCGGCGGCGACGACGGCGACCGTGTCCGCCGCGACGTGCGCGAGCCCGGCGTCGATCCCGGCCACCGGGCCGCCGCCGGCCGGCTGCTCCTGGCACCACACCACGGGGCGCGCGACCGGCCGCGGGGGGCCGACGACGACGATGCGTTCGGCGGCCGCGACTGCACTCAGCACGCGGTCCAGCAGCGAGGCACCGCCGACATCGAGCGCCGGCTTGTCCGCACCGGCCAGGCGCGTCCCGCGACCACCCGCCAGCACGATCGCGTCGTACATGATCCGACCGTAGCGTCCATCGGTCCGTAGGCTCTCGCTCCGTGTCAGCGGATGCGGGCGGTGTCGGTGTCGCCGTGGCGGCTGGCCTGCTCGCCGCGCCGTACCTCGCCCGGTTGACGCTCAGCGTGCCGGATCGCGACGACCGGACGTGGTGGCGTGGACGCCCGCCGAGCCGGCATCGGGTCGTGACGACCGCATCCGTCGCCGTCGTGCTCGGCGCGCTCGCGGGGAAGGCGGCCGGCTGGAGCGCACTGCTGCCGGCGTTCGTCGCGCTCGCGGTGACCACCGCGCCGCTGGTAGTGATCGACTTCGAGCAGCATCGGCTGCCGAACCGGCTGGTCGCCGTCGCGGCCGTCGGGGGAGCGATCCTGCTCACGCTCGCCGCCGCGGTCCGGCACGACTGGCAGCCGCTGCTCACGGCGGCTGCGGGCGCCGGCGCGGTGTTCGCGGTGCTGTTCGTGCTCGCATTCGCGGCGCCGCGGTCGTTCGGCTTGGGCGACGTCAAGCTCGGCGCGGTCCTCGGCGGGTACCTGGGCTGGTTCGGCTGGTCCTACGTCTACTACGGCATCTTCGGCGGCTTCCTGCTCGGCTCGCTGGTGGCAGTGGCATTGCTCGCGTCGCGGCGGGCCTCGCTGAAGACGGCGATGGCGTTCGGTCCGATGCTGATCGCCGGCGCGCTGCTGGTCCTGGCCTTCCGGATCGTGCCGTCGTCGGGCTCGGCCTAGGCAGCTTGATGCCGCCGCTGGACGCCGCGGCGCGGGCCTGAGTCGCGGTCACCATGAAGATCGACGGAATGACGATGCCCGCTTCTGAGAGACTGGCCGCGTGTTGCGTTGGATCACTGCCGGTGAATCGCACGGGCCGGCCCTCGTCGCGGTGTTGGACGGCCTGCCCGCCGGCGTCGAGGTGACGACGGCGGACGTGGCCCGTGACCTCGGCCGTCGCCGCCTCGGCTACGGCCGCGGCGCCCGCATGAAGTTCGAGCAGGACGAGGTCGAGCTCACCGGCGGGGTACGGCACGGCGTCACGATGGGTGGCCCGGTGGCCGTGCGCGTCGGCAATTCCGAGTGGTCCAAGTGGGAAACCGTCATGTCGGCCGACCCGGTCGACGCGGACGTACTGGCCGAGCAGGCGCGCAACGCCCCGCTGACCCGACCCCGTCCGGGGCACGCCGATCTGACCGGTATGCAGAAGTACGACCTCGACGACGCCCGGCCAGTGCTGGAGCGGGCCAGTGCGCGCGAGACGGCCGCCCGGGTGGCTCTGGGCGCGGTCGCGAAGGCGTTCCTGCGGCAGGCGCTGGGCGTCGATGTGGTCAGTCACGTCGTGGCGATCGGCTCGGTGTCCGCGCCCGGCGGTGTCGTTCCCGGGCCTGGCGACGAGGAGAAGGTCGACGCGTCCGAGGTGCGTTGCTTCGACGCCGCGACGAGCGCCGCGATGATCGCCGAGATCGACGATACGAAGCGGGCCGGCGACACGCTGGGCGGCGTCGTCGAGGTGCTGGCCTATGGGCTGCCGCCCGGGCTCGGCAGCCATGCGCAGGGGGATCGGCGCCTCGATGCCCGCCTGGCTGCCGCGCTGATGGGCATTCAGGCGATCAAGGGCGTCGAGGTCGGCGACGGGTTCGAGCTCGCGCGTATCCGCGGCTCCCAGGCCCACGATGAGATCCTGCGCGACGAATCCGGCGTGATCCGCCGCGGGTCGGGGCGCTCGGGCGGTACCGAGGGCGGCATGACGACCGGCGAGGTGCTGCGCGTGCGCGCCGCGATGAAGCCGATCTCGACGGTGCCCCGCGCGTTGCAGACCGTCGACACGGCTACCGGAGAGGCAGCGGTCGCGATCAACCAGCGCTCGGACGTGTGTGCCGTTCCGGCCGCGGGGGTCGTCGCGGAGGCGATGGTTGCCCTGGTCCTCGCGGAGGCGGCGCTGGAGAAGTTCGGCGGCGACTCGGCGGCCGAAACCCGCCGCAACGTCGAGGCGTACCTGCGCCGTCTCGGCGAACGCGGGCTGTCCCCCCGATGACCGGATCGACGGCATGACGCCGCGCGTTGTCCTGGTCGGGCTGCCCGGCACCGGCAAGAGTACGACCGGCCGGCGGCTGGCCAAGATCCTTTCCGTCCGCTTCGCCGATTCCGATGATCTCGTCGAGGCGGCCACCGGGCGCGGGGTGCACGAGATCTTCGCCACGGATGGCGAGACCGCGTTCCGGAGCGCCGAAGCCGACGCCGTCCGCCTCGCGATCCACGATTTCGACGGCGTGCTCGCCCTCGGCGGCGGGGCGCTGACCACGCCGGCGACGCGGGCGGCCCTCGCCTCGTCCGGTGCGCCCGTCGTCCTGCTGCGTGCGCCGGTCGATACCCTGCTGGTCCGCGTCGGGGACGGCCGCACTCGCCCGCTGCTGGCCGACGACCCCGCCGCCCGGCTGGCGTCGCTCGCCGA
>JAODNL010000317.1 GCA_025465405.1 Pseudonocardiales bacterium
GCCGTGTCGGCCACGGTCTCGCCGGCGCCGAGCACGAAGAGGACCGCGTCGATGAAGGGAATCGTGGCCGGCCCGATGGCGACGGCCAGCGCGGCGAGGGCGAGGCCGCGCAGCAGGTTGACGATGACGATCAGGCGTTGCCGGTCGAGGCGATCGACATAGACGCCGCTGACGAGTGAGAACAGCAACCACGGGAGTTGCTGGGCGAACACCGCACCGGCGACGAGCGCTGGATCGTCGGTACGCGATGCGACGAGCAGAGGCCCGGCGACCAGAGTGACGCCGTCGCCGATGGTAGAGATGGCTGAGGCTGTCCACAGCTTGTGGAAATCCGCGCCGAGACGCGCGGACATACGGGCACGCAAAAGGAACTCCTCGGAGGAAGGAAACGGGGCGACCGCTTCACGACGAGGAGCGCAGAGTCACGAGCCGCGCGAAGACCGGCTCAGCGTACGGTGGGCTCCCGCGTCGTAGCCCACGCCATTCCGAGGCGCATACGCCCCCCTATCTCCGACCGGCGACACCGCGACGCTAGCCAGCGGACTCAGCGGGCACAACGCCTTTACACAGGCACTGAAAGCAGGCGTCGACGAAGATCCGGATGGCCTCGCGGTCGTCGTTCGTACGCCAGACGACCGCCAGCGAGCTCGGTGAGAGGCCGGTGACGGGACGGAAGACCACGTCGTCACGCCGGTAGATCTCCGCGTTGCCCGCGGCCAGCAGCGCCACACCCAAGCCCGAAGCCACCGCCTCGAACGTCTCCTCCGCGGTCTCGGCCTCGGCGACGACACGCGGCGCGGCGGCACGCTCCTCCGTGGCCAGCCAGAACGACCGCAACGGCCCCGCCGCGGCCGGAAGCGCGATGAACGGCTCGTCGGCGAGATCGGAGAGCGAGACACTGGAGCACGAGGCGAGACGATGGCCCGTCGGCAGCGCCACCCACCGCTCCTCGGTAGCGACCACGCGCCAGGTGAGCCGGCCCGTGTCCGGCACCGGAAGCCAGGCGATCGCGACGTCGACCTCCGCCCCTGACAGCCCCGCCGTGGCGTCCCGCCAGGAGACCTGCCGGAACAGCAGCTTCCATCCCGGCAGCAGCTCCGCCATCCTCGCCGTGACGCCGGGGATGAGCCCACGGCCGATCCGCGTCTGGAATCCGACCGTCAGCGTCGTCGAGCGCGCCGCTTCGGCCACCGCGCGCCGGGTCTCCTCCCACTGCGCGAGGACGAGCCGAGCCTGCGGCAGCATCGCCTCGCCCGCCTTCGTCAGCGCCACCGTACGGCGGTCGCGATCGAACAGCCTGACCCGCAGGGAGGCTTCGAGCTGCCGGATCTGCTTGCTCAGCGCGGGCTGGGAGATGAAGAGCCGCTCGGTCGCGGCCTTCGTGAAGCTGAGTTCTTCCGCCACGGCGACGAAGTAACGAAGGTCGCGCAGGTGAGCGTCCATAGCCAGAGGTTATTACAGCAGGTCTTGGACGGCCGGCGACCGAGCGCTCCACGATGGTGGTCCGACGATCGAAGGGGGCACGCTGTGGAACTCGGTGTGCAGGGACTGAACGCGAAAGCGACACTGGGCCCGGCGGAAACCCGGCAACTGGCGCGGCGGGCCGAAACGCTGGGCTATACGTCCTGGTGGGCGGGCGAGCACGTCGTCCTGCCCAGCCCGCGTACGGCCGACTCACCGATGGAGCCGACGGACCCGATCCTGGATCCACTCGTCCATCTGACCTACGTGGCCGCCGTCACCGAGACGATCGAGTTGGGGACGGGGATCGTGATCCTGCCCCAGCGCAACCCCCTGGTCCTCGCCAAGCAGGCGGCAAGCCTGGACGTGCTCAGCGGGGGCCGGCTGCTGCTCGGCGTCGGCGTCGGCTACCTCGAGCCGGAGATGAACGCGATCGGGGTGGACATGGCGGGCCGGGGCGCGCGGACCGACGAGTACCTCGACGCGATGACCGCGCTGTGGACGCACGAGGCCCCCGCGTACCAGGGCCGCTATGTGGCGTTCGACAAGGTCGACGCGCATCCACGTCCGGTACGGCCGGGCGGCGTCAAGGTCGTGGTCGGCGGCCACAGCCCTGCCGCGTTCCGCCGGGCGGTGTCACGCGGCCACGGCTGGTTCGGCAACGGCACGTACGACGAGCTGGTCGCCCATCTCGCCGGACTGCGCCGCGCCGCCGCCGAGGTCGGCCGCCCGGAACGACTAGGCCGGTTGGAGATCACGTTCATGCAGCTCAACCCGGTGACGGTGGACGCCGACGTGGCTCGCCGCTACGCCGACCTGGGAGTCGACCGGCTGGTCGTGTATCCGCTGCCGCTCGAAGATCCGGTGGACGTCGCCGGGTTCCTCGAACGCCACGCCGACCTGCCACGCTGAACATGCGCGCACTGACGTACGAAGACGCGAGGCTGCGCCTCACCGAGGTGGCCGAACCCATCGTCCGCGACTCACAAGCCCTGGATCGAGATCCACGCGATCTCCCTCAACTTCGGCGAACTCGCCTATGGGACACCGGGCCAGATCCCGGGCTGGGACGCGGCCGGAGTCGTGCTCCAGGCGGCCGCCGATGGCGATGGTCCGCCACCCGGCACGAGGGTCACGACCTTCGGCTGGCACAGCGGCTGGGCCGAGCGGCGAGCCGCGGAGACCGCCGACCTCGCCGTCGTACCCGACAGGATCTGCGCCGGTCCACGTTCGACCTCATCCACGCCTGACCCGAGGTGTGGCCGGACCGCGTCCGGATCGACGGTCTTACGTACGGCTCGCTCGCCCCCGCGATGGACGCCGGCAAGCGCCTGGAGCTGCTGGAACGCGACGAGGACGGCCACGTACCGCACGCCTACGAACAGCTCGCCGCCGCGTACCGGCGGATCGGCGATGACGCCGGTGCCCGCGCCGTGCAGCTCGCCAAGCAACGCCGCCACCGCAAGACCCTGTCCTGGTACGCCAAGATCTGGGGCCACGTCCAGGACGCCACGGTCGGGTACGGGTTCCGGCCGACCCGGGCGATGGCCTGGCTCGTGGTCCTCCTGCTCGCCGGCACGGTCGTCTACGGGCTGCACCAGCCGCAACCGGTCGAACCCGGCAAGGCGCCCGACTTTCACGCCGTCGTTTACACCCTCGACCTGCTCCTGCCGATCATCGACTTCGGCCAGGAGAAGGCGTTCAACCCGCACGGCACGTACCAGTGGCTCGCCTACCTGCTGATCGCGGCGGGCTGGATCCTGGCGACGACGGTGATCGCCGGCATCACCCGCGCCGTCAGCCGGCAGTGAGCGGTCAGCGGCGGTAGCCGGCCATCTGCTCCAGGCGGGCGATGCGCTCGCCGGTCGGCGGGTGGGTCGAGAAGAGGCGTACGACGCCCTCCCCGCGGAACGGGTTGGCGATCATCAAGTGGCCGACCGAGGCGAGCCGGCCGTCCTCTGGCAGCGGCAGCTGGCGGGTGCCGGCCTCGATCTTGCGCAGGGCCGACGCCAGGGCCAGCGGGTCGCCGCTGAGCTGCGCGCCGGAGGCGTCCGCCTGGTATTCGCGCGTGCGGCTGATGGCCATCTGCACGATCATCGCCGCGAGCGGGCCGAGGATGAGCAGCAGGAGCGCGCCGAGGATGCCGCCGTCATCGTCGTCGGAGTTGCCGAACGGCAGGAACCACGCGAGGTTCGCCGCCCAGGTGACGACCGCGGCCAGCGCCCCGGCGACCGAGGAGATCAGGATGTCGCGGTTGTAGACGTGGGAGAGCTCGTGCGCGAGCACCGCGCGCAGCTCGCGCTCGTCGAGGATCTCCAGGACGCCCATCGTGCAGCAGACCGCGGCCTTGCGCGGGTTGCGGCCGGTGGCGAAGGCGTTGGGGGCCGCGGTC
>JAODNL010000328.1 GCA_025465405.1 Pseudonocardiales bacterium
TAGTGGTACTCGAACGCGGGGCGCTCGGACCGGATTCGCGGGATCGAGGTGAAGTTGTGCCGCGGCGGCGGGCAGGATGTCGCCCATTCCAGCGAGTTCCCGTGCCCCCACGGGTCGTCGGCGGTCGTCACTTCTCCGTAGCGGTAGGAGTGGTACACGTTGTACAGGAACGGGATTATCGAGAAGCCGAGGACGAACGCGCCGATCGTCGACACCGTGTTCAGGGTGGTGAACCCGTCGCTGGGCAGGTAGTCGGCATAGCGCCGCGGCATCCCCTTGTTGCCCAGCCAGTGCTGGATCAGGAACGTCGTGTGGAAGCCGATGAACGTCAGCCAGAAGTGCAGCTTGCCGAGCCGCTCGTCGAGGTAGCGGCCGGTGTACTTCGGGAACCAGAAGTAGATTCCGGCGTACGCGGCGAACACGATCGTGCCGAACAGCACGTAGTGGAAGTGCGCCACCACGAAGTACGTGTCGGACAGGTGGAAGTCCAGCGGCGGCGAGGCCAGGATCACCCCGGACAGGCCGCCGAACAGGAACGTGACCATGAAGCCGATGGACCACAGCATCGGCGTCTCGAACGTGACCGCGCCCTGCCACATCGTCCCGATCCAGTTGAAGAACTTCACTCCGGTGGGGACGGCGATCAGGAACGTCATGATCGAGAAGAACGGCAGCAGCACCGCGCCGGTGGTGAACATGTGGTGCGCCCACACGGTCAGTGACAGGCCGGTGATCCCCAACGTGGCGAGCACCATGCCCTTGTAGCCGAACAGTGGCTTGCGGCTGAACACGGGAATGACTTCGGTGACGATGCCGAAGAACGGCAACGCGACGATGTAGACCTCGGGGTGGCCGAAGAACCAGAACAGGTGCTGCCACAGGATCGCGCCGCCGTTGGCCGGTTCGAACACCTGCGCGTGCAGATGCCGGTCGACCCACAGCACCGCGAGTTCCGCGGTCAGGATCGGGAACGCCAACAGCACCATCACGCTCGTCGCCAGAATGTTCCAGGTGAAGATCGGCAGGCGGAACATCGTCATTCCCGGTGCCCGCAACGTGATGACCGTCGTGATCATGTTGACGGCCGCGAGGATCGTGCCCAGCCCGGACACGATCAGGCCGATGGTCCACAGGTCGGAGCCCGAACCGGGCGAGTTCAGCTCGTTGTTCAGCGGGGCGTAGGCGAACCAGCCGAAGTCGGCGGCGCCGCCGGGAGTCAAGAACGCGGCCATGACTGCCAACCCACCGAAGAGGAACAGCCAGTATGAGAACGCGTTCAGTCTCGGAAAGGCGACGTCCGGCGAGCCGATTTGCAGCGGCAGGACCAGGTTGGCGAACGCGAACACCAGCGGTGTGGCGAACAGCAGAAGCATGATCGTGCCGTGCATCGTGAACAGCTGGTTGTACTGCTCCGGGCTCAGGAACTGCATGCCGGGACGCGCCAGCTCGGCCCGCATGAGCATCGCCATCGCCCCGGCCGCGATGAAGAAGGCGAAGGACGTCACGAGATACATCCGGCCGATGATCTTGTGATCGGTCGTGTGTAGCAGCGGCGACAACCAGTCCCCGCGACGCCCGCGCTGGACCGACTGGTGCAGTACGACGGGGACCTTCGCGCCGACCGGATCGGCGCGATCCCGCACACCGGTCATGCCTGACGGTCTACCCAGTTTGGAACCATCTACACGTCGCTCGATTGGCGAATTGCCTGGGCGGGTATGCCCGGGCCATGACCGACGACGAAGGCCTCGGCGCGGCCGAGGACGCGGTGCATTTCCTGGTAGCACAGCACGCGCACATCGAGGCCTTGTTCGCCGAGGTGGACGGGGCGAGCGGCCAGTCCCGCGCCGAGGCATTCCGGCGGCTGCGCAGCCTGCTGGCCGTGCACGAGACGGCGGAAGAAGAGGTCGTGCATCCCACGGCCCGCCGGGTTTTGACCGACGGAGACCTGATCGTCAACGTCCGCCTGCAGGAGGAGATCCTTGCCAAGCAGGAGCTCGTCGGTCTCGAGGAGCTGGACGTCGCCTCCGAGGAGTTCCAGCTCGCATTCGAGAAGTGGCGGACCGACGTACTCAGGCACGCCGACGCCGAGGAGCGGGAGGAGTTCCCGAGGCTTGCCGGCGAGCTGGACGACGCGCAGCTGCGCCGTATGCGCGCGGCGGTGCGGCTGGCGGAGGCCGTCGCGCCGACTCGCCCGCATCCCGGCGTCGCGCTGGCCGGCGAGAACCTGCTCGTAGGGCCGTTCGCCGCGATGCTCGACCGCGCCCGCGACCTCATCTCCCGGCCATGAGAGGGCTGCCGCTGCGGCACCGGCGGACCGGGCCGGATGCAGCCGAGGACCGCCGCCGACCGGCAGCGACCATGTCCCGCGAGCAGAACATCGCGGTCCAGCGACGAATCTTCGAGTGCGTCAACGCCGGCACTCTCGAACCGCTGCGCGAGGTCATCGCCGAGGACGCCGTCGACTACGACCCGGCACCCGCGCAGGTCCCCGGCCCGCAGGGCTTCATCGACTTCTTCGCCGACCTGCGCAGGGCCTTCCCGGACGCCCGATTGCAGCTGGACCGTATGGTCGCCGACGACGACTACGTCGCAACCGCCTACACGCTGATCGGCACGCACGAGGGTCCGTTCCGCGGCGTCGTCGGGACCGGCCATCGGGTGGAGGCGCATGGGGTGCAGCTGGCGCGGTTCATCGACGGCCGGCTCATCGAGCGGTGGGGAAAGGTCGACGAGCTCGGCGTCCTCGCCCAGATCGCCGTCGCGTGACGTGGCGCCGGCAGGCGTCCTGACACCGATCGAGGAGGAGCCGATGCTGAGAGCAGTTCTGCGTGGTGCGATAGCGGGCGCGGCCGGGACGACGGCGCTCGACGCGGTGACCTACCTGGACATGGCCGTCCGGGCGCGCCCGGCCAGCGAGATACCGCAGAAAGCAGTCGAGACGCTCACCGAACAGGCGGGGCATCCGGTGCCGGGTGACGGGCAGGCGCGCGAGAACCGGCTGCAAGGGCTCGCGCCGCTCGCCGGGATCGCCACCGGCGTCGGGATCGGCGTGGCTGCCGGGCTGTTGCGGCCGGTCCTGCTGCGGCTACCGACGCTGCTGGGTGCCACCGCGATCGCGGCCGCGGCGATGGCGGCGACAGTCCTGCCGATGGCCAGGCTCGGCCTGACCGATCCCACCAAGTGGTCGGCCGCCGACTGGGCCAGCGACGTGGTGCCGCACCTCGCCTACGGGCTGGTCACGTACGCGACGCTGCGCCAGACCGCGCCCTGACCCGTGCCAGATCACCGGCCTAGCGCGTTCGCGGCGACCCGCAGGTCCGACACGAACGCCTTGTAGTCCTCCTCGCGCCGGTCGGAAGGGGCCCGCAGGATCGCCGAGGGATGGACGGTCAGCAGGAAGGTGCCCGGCCCGATCAGGCTGTCGCGTTCGAGCAGAACGCCGCGGTCCCGAAGCACGCGAACGTCCGGGCCGATGACCGCCTTCGCCGCGATGGCGCCCATGCAGACGGTCAGCTCGGGCGATACCGCGAGAACCTCGGCCGCCAACCACGGGCGGCAGGCGGAGATATGGCGGGCCTTCGGCGTCTCGTGGATGCGGCGCTTGCCAGCTGGACGGAACGAGAAATGCTTGACGGCGTTGGTGAGGTAGGCGTGCTCGCGGGACAGTCCGGCCTCGGCCATCGCCCGGTCGAGCACCCGGCCGGCGGGCCCCACGAACGGCGCGCCGCGCTGGTCCTCGACGTCGCCCGGCTGCTCCCCGACGAGCAGCACCCGGGCTGACGCCGGTCCGGCGCCGAAGACCGTCTGCGTCGCGTTCTCGAACAGGTCGCAGGCCCGGCAGTCCGCGGCGGCTTTGGCAACCTGATCGAGGCTTGCGTGGGAAGGGACGGTTGCGACCACGGTCCAGTGGTTCCCCGCCGCCGTACCCGGCCAAACAGGGCCGAACGGGCGCATCCGATAGGGGCGGCGCGCTCGCGGGCAGGTTCGAGAGGTGGCAGGCGAGAAGCGCCGGGCCGGTGACGAGAGCACGTTCACCGTGTTGCTCGCACTCGGGGCGAACATCAGCGTGGGGGTCCTCAAGCTCATCGCGGGACTGGTCTCGGGCTCCGGGGCGCTCCTGTCGGAGGCCGCGCACTCGGCTGGTGACAGCACGACCGAGGTCCTGTTACTGATCGCGGTGCGCAGGTCGGATCGCCCGGCCGACCGGGAGCACCCGTTCGGCTACGGCAAGGAACGCTACTTCTGGTCGTTGCTGGCGGCGGTGGCGATCTTCGTCTCCGGCGCCGCGTTCTCGGTCTTTGAGGGGCTACGCACGATTCTCGGACCGAACCAGCCGGCGGAGCTGGTCTGGATCAACTATCCCGTGCTCGCGCTGGCCCTGGTCTTCGAGGGCGTGTCGTTCCGGCAGGCGAGCGGACGCCTGCGCCGGGTGACGCAGCGCCGGCGGCAGTCCGTGGTCGACTACATGCGCATGCCGCACGACCCCACGATCAACAGCGTCGTGCTGGAGGATTCGACCGCGCTGGTCGGCATCGTCGTCGCGGCGCTGGGCGTCGGCCTGCACCAGCTCACCGGGTCTCGGGTGTGGGACGGGGCCGCGTCACTGGTAATCGGACTGTTGCTGCTCGTCGCGGCGTTCGTGCTCGCCCGCGCCAACGAGGCGTTGCTGATCGGCCAGCAGGCCGACCCGCGCCTCGTCCGCGCGATCGAGGTACGGCTCGAGACGGCACCGGAGATCGATGACGTGGTCGATCTGCTGACGATGATGATCGGCACCGGCCGCATCCTGGTCTGCACTCGCGTGGACTTCGTCGACGCGGTGACCGCAGGCGAGCTGGAGCGTGCCTGCATGCGGATCGATCAGCAACTGCGGGAGGAATTTCCGGAGCTGGACGAGATCTTCATCCAGCCGGCCTCGCGAGCGGACCCGTACATGCGCGAACGGGTGCGGGCCCGCTACGGGCGGCCGCTGGCCGACGGCTGAGCGCCGCCTTGCGACAGGGAGGCAGGATGGTCGGGTGACCGACGTCCTGGCCGATCCGAGGTTGACCGACGGCGTCGCCGCCCTGCGCACGCTGCTGGCCGGTGGCGACGTGCTCGTGCTGTCGGGCGCGGGTTTGTCGACGGAGTCGGGGATACCGGACTACCGCGGCCCGACCGGAACTCTGCGCCGCAACGCGCCGATGACCTACCACTCCTTCGTGACCGACCCGGCGGCCCGGCAGCGGTATTGGGCCCGCAGCTACGTCGGCTGGCGTCAGATCGTGGACGCGCGGCCGAATGCCGGTCACCACGCGGTAGCCGCGTTCGAGTCCGCGGACCTGCTGTGCGGCATCGTCACGCAGAACGTGGACGGCTTGCATCAGGCGGCGGGCGCGCGAGAGGTGGTCGAGCTGCACGGCGGCCTGGACCGCACGCTGTGCGTCGAGTGCGGCCACCGCGCGCCGCGCGCGGCCCTCGACCAGCGGCTGAGTGCGCTCAACCCCGACTTCGGCGCGCAGGTGCAGGGGATCAACCCTGACGGTGACGTCGAGCTGCCCGACGCCGCGCTGGACGGGTTCGTGACGGCCGGCTGCACGGCGTGCGGGTCCGACCTGCTCAAGCCGGACGTGGTGTTCTTCGGTGAGAACGTCCCGCCGGCACGTGTGCGGCGGTGCTTCGACCTGGTCGACCGCGCTCGCGGCATCCTCGTGCTCGGCTCGTCGCTGGCCGTGCTGTCCGGCTTCCGCTTCGTGCGCGCGGCGGCCGGCCGTGGCATTCCGGTCGCGATCGTGAACCAGGGACCTACGCGCGGCGACGATCTCGCCTCCGTCCGGGTCGACGCGCCCCTCGGCGAGGTCCTGCCCTCGCTCGCGGGCTGACACTCACCTCGACGTGATCGTGACGCCGTGGCAGTGGTGGCTGTTGGTGGCGACATGGACGTACTCGGCGAGCAGGCCCGGCTGGTAACTCGGGACCGCGCGGGCGGGGAGGGCGTGGACACAGGTCCACATGACTGCCGGGTTGACGACCGGCGGGGGATACTGGCGGTGGGCGGCCGATGCGCTCGGGCCGAACGTCAGCACGCCGATCAACATGGCCGGCACGAGCGCGAGCCGGCTCAAACGCGGTGGCCGAAGGCGCTCGAGCCACCGCGGAACGGGCCGATCCCGCCCGACGTCGAGCACCTCCTCGTGGGCCTGCGACGCACCGCTCGGGTCTGGCCACTCGACGGGCTGCATGCATCCAGCCTGCGCCGTCGGTGCGACAGGGACAACCGGGGTGCGGCGCCGCACGGTCGACGTAGTGGTGGGCACCGTTGCCGCTGAGCACTGATGTGACGGCGCAGCGGCCGCCTCGCTGTAATACGCCCCACCGTGCTGCTCAGGACATGACGTAGGCGTAGCCGACCGCTGGATCGGCCAGCCGCGCGGCATCGACCGGGGTGCCCGCCGCGATCAGGGGCTTGATCTCGTCGATCACATCCCACACGTTCACGTTCATGGCGGCCTTGATGCGGTTGGCGTCGTCGAGCCAGAAGGCCACGAACTCGCGCGCCGCGAGGTCGCCGCGGACTACAACGCGGTCGTACTCACCGGGCGGCGCGTGGCCGACGTACTCCATGCCCAGGTCGTACTGGTCGCTGTAGAAGTACGGCAGCTGCTCGTACCGGGCGTCTGCGCCCAGCATCGCGGCGGCCGCGGTGGCGGGCTGGTTCAGTGCGGCAGCCCAGTGCTCCACCCGGACCCGCCGGCCGAGTACCGGGTGCGCGTGGTTGGCGATGTCCCCGACGGCGAAGATGTCCGGGTTGCTGGTTTGCAGCGACGCCTCGACAAGCACGCCGTTGTCGACGTCCAGCCCGGCGGCCTCCGCCAGCTCGACGTTCGGCAGCACGCCGATCCCGACCACGATCGCGTCGGCGGTTACTGCCGACCCGTCGCCGAGCAGTAGCCCGGTCACCCGGCCGCCCTCGGTGCGCACCTCCTGCACGTGGGCATCGAGGCGCAGGTCCACGCCGTTGACGGTGTGCAGGTCGGCGAACACCTGCGCGAGTTCGCGGCCGAGAACAGCCAGCAGCGGCAGGTGTGCCATCTCGACGACCGTCACGTCCGTGCCGGCTTGCCGGGCGGCCGCGGCAACCTCGAGCCCGATCCAGCCGGCCCCGATGATCACGAGCCGGCGCCCTGGCCCGAACGTCGCCCGGATCGCATCGGAGTCCTCACGACGGCGCAGGTAGTGCACGCCCTCGGCGTCGGCGCCGGCAATTGTCAGCCGCCGTGGCGAGGCGCCGGTGGCCAGCAGCAGCCGGTCGTAGCGCAGCTGGGTACCGTCGGCGAGCGTGACGTCGTGGGCGGCCGGATCGAGCGCGGTCGCGTGCGTGCCGAGCCGCAGGTCGACGTCGTGCTCGGCGTACCAGTCGGCGTCGTGCACGATCGCGTCCTCGAACGGGCTCCGGTTCATGAGGTAGCTCTTGGACAGCGGCGGCCGTTCGTACGGCAAGTGCATCTCGTCACCGATCAGCGTCACCGAGCCGGAGAACCCCCTCTCCCGCAGGGCTTCCGTGGCCTTGGCGCCGGCTAGCCCGCCGCCGACGATGACGATGCGCTGTACTGGCTCGGTCATGTCTGCCTCCGTCCCGGGACCGTACTCCGGCGACCGCGCCGATCGCAGGCCATCGGTTCGGTAATGGCGGTGCATCACAACGGCCGGCGCACTTAGCATCGAGGGCATGCTGGTCGCGGTCGCCACGTTCGCCCTGGCCGCTGCCCTGATCGTGCTGTTGCCCGGCCCGGACACCCTGGTCGTGGTGCGC
>JAODNL010000343.1 GCA_025465405.1 Pseudonocardiales bacterium
CAGCCCGGCAACCTTGTCGCCGAGGATCGTCGGCAGGTAGTTGACGGTGTCTGTGGCCGCCATCGTGAGGGCGGGAATCCCCGTCGCGGCCTGGACGATATCGTCGTACGCCGGCAGATCGGCATCGCCGGACTCGAGGCTGAAACCGTGCGCTTCGCAGTAGATGAGTGTGGGTCGGGAAGCTCCGACACTGGCGTAGTCGAGCTCCAGCTTCGTGAGGGCCCGCGGGCGCATGTTGGTGACGAGAACATCAGCGCCGTCAAGGATGCGCAGGAACACCTCGCGCCCCTTGGACTGCTGAAGATCGAGTTGTACCGACCGCTTGTTGCGATGGAGGTTCAGCGCGACGCCGGAAAGCTCTGGATGCGGTCCGCCGCCCATGATCCGGCTGTGGTCCCCGCCGGCCGCTTCGACCTTGATGACGTCAGCGCCGAGATCGCCCAGGATCTGACACGCGAGCGGCGCCATGATGACAGTGGCCAGCTCGACCACACGCAGCCCTTGGAGCGGACCGGCACCCGTGGACTCGACGGACATCACGACTGCCCCAGGGCCAAGCGCATGTTCTCGATCTGCGTCGCTTTGTTGGGCACCGCTACCGGATTCGCGACCTGCCCGGGTCCGCTGATCGCCAGCGATATGAAGACCGGTCCAGGCAGGCTCAGGGTGGTGGGCAGGCCGGCCCGAAGTTCGGTGAGGGAGTCGAACGAGACGTCATAGCGGTAGCCGCTCGCCCGAGCGATCGCGCGAAGGTCGGCTGATTCTCGGCCCGGCACGGGTTGGCCTCCCGAGGTCTCATAGATCCCGTTCTCGAAGACGACGTGGTACAGGTTTTCCGGACGGCGGTCACCGATCGACACCATCGTGCCGAGTTGCATCAGCAGGCTGCCGTCACCATCCAGCACGAGCACGCGCTCGCGGGGCCGTGCGATAGCCAAACCGAGACCGACCGCGCCGGCGCTCCCCATGCAGCCAACGACATTGACGTTGCGTTCGTCCGCCTGGCCGAGGGCATTCCACGGTTCAACGGCCCGCATCGTGACGACCGAGAGCATGGTGCCCCGCGCGGCTGCGAGAGCGGCCACAGCCTCAGTGCGCAGAAGCCCGCTCATGCCGTGTACCCGGTCGGCGCGCCGACGAGCAGGGCAACCGGTCCTCGATCTCGGCACGCCTGCTCGAGCGCCTGCTGAATCGTCGGTAGGTCGGCGTGGCGATCGAGTCGGTAAGAGGGGATGTTCCACGTCTCCAGCGTCGGCTCGAGCAGGTTGACGAGTCGGCTGACATGATCAGCCGGCGCGATCTCCGGATTGCGCGAGAACTCGCCGATGAGCAAGCACGTGGGGACCTTCGCATCCAAGGCCAAGCCGCGGATGGTGTTCATCGCGGCGTAGAACCCCGAGTTCTGGATGAGTAGCAACGGCCGCTGCCCACCGAGATACAGACCGAGGTTGACGCCCAGCGCCTCGTCCTCGGTGCACACGGTGATGAGCTCGGGAGTGCCGGCACCCGCGAGGACATCCAACAACGTCCTCTGATGTGTGTCGGGGACCGTGACCACGTGTGTCACGCCGGCCGCGGCGATGTGCGCGAACATCGCGACGGGGTCCAAGGACTCGGCGCGGTCGAGCGGCCGAGGCGGCGCAGGGTCCGTGGTCAGCGACATGCCACTTCACCACCGAGAGTCGTCAGCACTTGGGGGAGTGTAGCCGATTGGCTACGCACCGTCCAGCCCTCTTCGCGCGTTGCGATCAACCGTGGACAGTCTGCAGCCAAACGGCTACAGTCTCGTACATCGCGACGAGCGACTTGTGCTTGAACGAGACCCGGCCTTGGGCCCTCGGCCCATCAGTCACTCATTCTTTGGAGCCAGCGTGACCACCATTCATGACGACGTCGTCGCCGCTGATAACCCGTTGCTGGGCTTGAAGCTGATCGACTCGGACACCCACTATTCGGAGCCTTACGATCTGTGGACCTCGCGCGCCCCAGCGAAGTACAAGGACAAGGTGCCGCACGTAAAGACCGGATCGGACGGCAAGCTGCACTGGTTCTTCGATGGCAACGAGATGTTCGCGGCCGGTGGTTCGAGCTTCGTCACCCGTGAAGGCGAGAAGATCCCGTTCTACGGCAAGGACTTCACCACCTTCGAAGGCTGGAACGTCATTCATGAGGCGTCCTATGACCCGCGCGCCCGAGTCAAGTTCATGGACGAGACGGGGGTCTGGGCGCAGATCGTCTACCCGAACACCCTCGGCAATTCGATGGCGTGGTTCGTCTCGGCGCTGGACAAGGACCTCGCGTATCACTGTGTCCGTGCGTACAACGATGCCGTCGCCGAGTTCGCCGCCCAGGGCGATAACCGGCTGTTCCCGGTAGCTGTCATGCCGCTGTGGGACATCGACCTGTGCGCGAAGGAGGCTGAGCGCGCGGCAACGGAACTAGGACTGCATTCCGTTGCCATGGCGGGCGAGGGTCACAAGGCGGGTCTCCCAGACCTCGGCCAGCGCGATTGGGATCCCTTCTACGAGGTGATCTCCCACTACAAGCTGCCGATTAATATTCACATCGCCGCGGGTGTCGATTCAGCCGGCGTCGGCGCTGCAGCGAACTGGACGAAGACGGCCTGGCCTTCCCTCGCCGAGCGCGCTCACAAGCCGATCAACTCCGTGCAGATGGAACTTGCCAACTCTCGCTTTGTATCGAACCTGGTGCTCAGCGACCTGGCCTTCCGCTGGCCGGACGTCAAGTGGGTGTCCGTCGAGAG
>JAODNL010000363.1 GCA_025465405.1 Pseudonocardiales bacterium
CGTAGACGTTCTCCGCCACGAGGAGGGGGACGTGCCCTTCGGCGGGGAGGTCGGCCGACTCGGCCTGCACCTCGTCGAACTCCGAGCCGACGAGCAGCGTGATCAATCCGGCGCGATCGACGTCCGATACCGGCAACCGCGCGACCCGCACGCCGTCGCGCAGGACCGTGATCGAACTGGCGATTTCGAAGACCTCGTCCAGTCGGTGTGTCACGTAGAGAATGCCGACACCTGACGCGGCGACGGTCCGGACGATTTGGAGCAGTCGTTCGACCTCGGCTTCCGGCAGCGTTGCGGTCGGCTCGTCGAGCACGAGCAACGCGACCGGTGTGCTCGGGTCCTCGCGCAGCGCGCGGGCGACGGCGACGCCCGTGCGCTCTGCAGGAGAGAGGCTCGCCACGAGCCGGTCGGGATCGAGATCGAGACCGACGCGGGCGAGATCGCGACGTGCAGCTCGGCGCAACTCTGCCTGGCGCACGGTGCCGAATCTGCACGGGAACCCCGCGACAAGCGCGAGGTTGTCGGCGATGCTCGCCGAATCGACCAAGCCGAGATCCTGATGGACAAATCGGCAGCCGCGTGCGTACGACGACTCGGGTGAGTGGAAGGAGAGCGGCTCGCCGCCGATCAGTATTTCGGCTCCCGGGTCCGGGTTGTGGTAACCGGAGAGGATCTTGATCAAAGTGGACTTGCCGGAGCCGTTTTCGCCTAGCAGGGCATGGATCTCGCCCGCGGCGATGGTCAGGTCAACGGAGTCCAGCGCCGCGTTCCCCGCGAATGTCTTCGAGACGCCTCGTGCGTCGAGCGCTGGCGCTCGATCGCACGAGGTCGTCTGCGTCGACATGGTCAGCCGACCTTCCACATCGTCTTGAACTGCTCGACGTAGTCGGCGGGCTGGTCGTAGGAGTCGCTCGGCTTGTCCAGCGATTCCTTGGTGAGCAGCCCGACGGGCAGGTCGCCCTCGTTGGACGGAATCTGCAGGCCCTGCGACACGCGCAGGGCGGCGTCGACGGTGATGTATGCGGCATAGTTGCCGTTCACACCGGTGATCGCGGAGAAGTCACCAGTCGCCAACCCTGCCTCGACCGCCGCCACACCGCAGCAACCGCCGAGATTCACCTTGCCCAGACCCGCGGCCTTCAGTGCAGACGGCAACGCCGGCAGGAATGCGGCGTCGGACGCGATCATGTACTTGATCGACGGGTTCTTGCGAAGCGCCGACACGATGTCCGTGACGATGGCGCCACTGCCGACGTCGGGGATCCCGATGTTCAGCTTGGTCAGCTTGCACGCCGGGCAGTCCCGCGACACGACCTTGTCGAACTCCTTCGAGATGTCGCCGAGGTACGGGAAGTCCGGGACGCTTACCGACAGCACGTTGCCCTGCGCGTTCGAGTCAGCGATGAACCAGTTCGCCAGCAGGTCGCCGTTCTTCGCGGAGAACTCCGGGCTGGCTGGATTGGCCACGATCGTCGAGTCCAGGGGCACTGCACCGGTGAAGGACGGGATGATCGCGACGCCGGCCTTCTTGTACTTGGCGACCTCTTGCGACCACAGCGCATACGGCGGGCTCGTCAACGCGACCGCGACGGGGTGGTATTGCAGCGCCTGGTCCATCCCCCGGATGAGGGTCGACGGGTTCGTCGACTGGTACGGGATGGACTTGAAGGTCCACTGGACGATCCCGGCCGCCGCCTTCACGCCGTCGCTGATTACCTTGCACTGGGCCAGCTCGCACTGGAGGAACACGATCGTCTTGCCGGGTGTGGGCGCCGACTTGAGAGGTTCGGCCAGCGGGATCTTCGTCGGCGAGCTCAGATAAGGCTTGATGAAGGCTTGCGCCTTCTGCACCGCTGCGGCGTCGTCGGCACTCGAGGCCGTGCCCCCGGAGCCGCCACTGCTCGCGCCGCCGCTGGAAGTCGAGGAGCTGCATGCGGCGAGCAGCACACCGATCGCCGCGACTACAGCGAGCAGCCCCAGCTTTCGCGTACGCAGATTGCTCGAGTGCTGTCGTTCACGCATTGGGTCTCCCTGTTTGGGTGAGTCGGCCATGGCTTTTGCCAGGACGCCGGCTGCCTTTGGTCGAACGGGCAAAGGGTAGAATGGTTGGACCGAAAATGCAACAGCGATCTGACAGGGGTTCGTCGTACGGGAAGGTCAGGCGGCGAGCGTCTTGTCGAGCCAGGCAATGACGTCCGCGACGACTTCGTCGCGGTTGATCTCGTTGAAGACCTCGTGTCGCGCATCTGGATAGGCCTTGAGCGTGACGTCGTCCAGCCCGGCCTGCCGGTAACGGTCGACCACGGCGTTCACGAGCGCGAGTTGGCCGTTCACCGGGTCCATGTCGCCCACCACCATCAGGATCGGAAGGTCGTCGCGCATCTTGGCCACCTGCGCCGGATCGGCGAGCGCCCGTGCCCCGGCGAACATCGCCTTGCCGCCCGGGATGTCGAGCCCGAAGCCGCACAGCGGGTCGGCGATGTATCGGTCGACCTGCTCCTCGTCGCGGCTGAGCCAGTCGAACTCGGTACGCGCCGGCTGGAAGGCAGCGTTGAACGCCGACAGGTCCATCGGCGCGTCGAGGTCCATCATCGGCTCGAGCAGGTCGATCGCGGCGGTGCCGGACAGGACCACAGCGTCGACGTCGGTGCTGTGGTCGAGCAGGTACTGCTGGGTGGCGAACGAGCCG
>JAODNL010000365.1 GCA_025465405.1 Pseudonocardiales bacterium
CGGGGCTCGGCCCGTGCGCGGCCACCGCGATCGCATGCGGCCGTGACGCGAGCACCCAGGCGACGGTGACGACTGCGACGACGAGCACGGCCGCGGCGATCGCCGCGGCGCCCTTGGCACCGGGATCCCACCGCGCGACGAGGCGTTCCCGCAGCCGGTCGAGTGCGCTCGGCGTGCGGTGCAGGGACGAATCCGGCGATCCGGGCGCCGACGGCGACGAGCCGGGCACGGGAATCGGCGGCACCGGCGACGCGGGCACGGGCGGTGGCCACCCGGTGCCCGCCACCGCGGCCCGAACCCGTCGCTCGACTCTGGCCCGCTCGCCGCGGCCCTGCGTCCCGCCTCCTCGCACCGTCCCGACGCTAGGCAGGCGCGGGATCGACGGCAGGCGCCGAAGCCCTTCTGTGGACAGCACTCGTCCCTGTGGAGACGGACCGGCGAATCGTCAGCCGAGCGTGCTACCGCGCCGCCTAATACGCACAGTCAGCGCCGGACGACGACCGTCCCGATCACCCCGGGGCCAAGGTGTGCGCCAACCACCGGGCCCAGCTCGGCCGTGTACAGCTCCCCCAGCCGGGGCAGCACGGACCGCAGCTGGCCGGCCACCTGGTCGGCGCGAGCGGCGGCGGCGAGATGGTGCACGGCCACGTCCACGGGTCCGTCGCCCGCGGCATCGACGGTCAGCTGCACCAGCCGGGCGATCGCCTTCGCCGAGGTCCGTACCTTCTCCAAAGGCACGATGCGGCCCTCCACCATGTGCAGCAAGGGTTTCACCGACAGCGAGGTGGCCAGCAGCGCCGCGGCCGTGCCGATCCGCCCACCACGGCGCAGATATTCGATCGTGTCGACGTAGAAGAGCGTCTTGGTGTGGTCGACGGTGTCCGTCGCGGCGCCCTGCACCTCGGCAGCCGACGCCCCCGTCCGCGCCCGTTCGGCCGCCGCCATTACGGCGAAGCCGAGTGCCGCGGCCGTCGATCGCGAGTCGACCACACGCACGACGCCGTGCGGGAAGTCCTGGGCGGCCAGCGCCGCCGACTCCCACGTCCCGGACAGCGCGGCGGCCAGGTGCACCGACACGACGCGGGTGGCACCGGCGGCCAGGCACGACCGGAACACCGCGGCGAACTCGGCCGGCGCGGGACGCGATGTCGTCACGGGAACTCGCTCTCGCAACGCGTTCGCGACCTCCGTGGGCGTGACATCCACACCGTCGATGGCCGTGCGCGTACCGATCGACACCCGGAGCGGGACCACTCGGACGTCGAGCGACCGGGCGACACCTTCGGGCAGGAAGGCGGTCGAGTCGGTGACGACTGCTACCTGCTCGCCCATGTCAGGTCCTCGGCTTAGACGACGAAGTTGACGAGCCGGCCAGGTACCGCGATGACCCGCTTGGTCTCCCGGTCGTCCAGCAGCGCCGCCACGCGGGCGTCGGCGCGGGCGGCCGCCTCCATCGCCGCGGCGTCCGAGTCCGCAGCCACGTTGATCACCGCGCGTACCTTGCCGTTGACCTGCACCGGAACTTCGATGGTGTCGTCCACCAGCAACGACTCGTCCGCGACCGGGAAGTCAGCCCACGCAAGCGACGACTCGTGCCCGAGCCGGGCCCACAGCTCCTCGGCGGCGTGCGGAGCCATCGGCGCCAGCATCAAGACCAGCGGCTCGGCCAGTCCCCGCGGCGTGCCGCCATGCGGGTACGCCTGCGTGACCGCGTTGTTCAACTCGGTGATCCGCGCGATCGACGTGTTGAACCGCAGCGTCTCGTAGCCGTCACGGGTGGCTGCAATCGTCTTGTGCAGCAGGCGGTTCAGCTCGTCGGGCACCTCGTCGTCGGTGACGTGCACGGCGCCGGACTCCTCGTCCACGACGACGCGCCAGATCCGCTGCAGCAGCCGGTACGGTCCGACGATCGCCTTCGCGTCCCATGGCCGCGACTGCTCCAACGGACCGCTGAACATCTCGAACAGGCGGAAGGTGTCGGCACCGAACTCGCGGATGAAGTCGTCGGGTGTGACGACGTTCTTGAGGCTCTTGCCGATCTTGCCGAACTCCTGGCTGACCAGATCGCCCTGGTAGTAGAACTGGCCCTCGCGCTCCTCGACCTCGGACGCCTCGACGTAGAAGCCGGCCGCGTTCACGTACGCGGGAAGTTGCAACATGCCCTGGTTGACCAGCCGGTGGAAGGGCTCCGAGCTGGTCAGGTAGCCCAGGTCGAACAGCACCTTGTGCCAGAACCGGGCGTAGAGCAGGTGCAGTACCGCGTGCTCGACGCCGCCGACGTAGAGCTCGACACCGCCCAACGGCCGGTCCGCGGTCGGCCCCATCCAGTAGTGCTCGATCGCCGGGTCGACGAACATCTCGTCGTTGGTCGGATCGAGATAGCGCAGCTCGTACCAGCACGACCCGGCCCAGTTGGGCATCGTGTTGGTCTCTCGCCGGTAGCGCTTGGGACCGTCACCCAGGTCGAGCTCGACGGTGACCCAATCGCTCAGCCGGCCCAGCGGCGGCTCCGGTTCGGAATCGGCGTCGTCGGGCGGGTACGACTTCGGTGAAAAGTCGTCGGTGTCCGGCAGCTCGACGGGCAGCATCGATTCCGGCAGGGCGATCGGGAATCCGGTCTCGTCGTAGACGATCGGGAACGGCTCGCCCCAGTACCGCTGCCGGCTGAACAGCCAGTCGCGCAGCCGGTACGTGGTGGCGCCCCGGCCGGCGGCGTTGGCCTCCAGCCATTCGATGGTGCGCGCCTTCGCAGTCGTCACGTCCAGCCCGTTCAGGTCCAGGCCATCGGCTGCGGAGTTGATCGCCGGACCCTCGCCGACGTAGGCCTTGCCGCCCGCCTCATCGAATCCGTCCGGCGGCTCGACCGTGCGCACGATCGGTAGCTCGAACACCTCGGCGAACGCCCAGTCCCGCTCATCCTGGCCGGGCACGGCCATGATCGCTCCGGTGCCATAACCCATCAGCACGTAGTCGGCGATGAAGACCGGCAGCCGGGTCTTGGTCACCGGGTTGGTCGCGAACGCTCCGGTGAACACGCCCGTCTTCACCTTCGCGTCGGCCTGCCGGTCGACGTCCGACTTGCTTGCCGCGAACGTGCGGTACGCGGCGACGGCCTCGCCCGGCGTCGCGTGCTCGCCGGTCCACACTGGATGCGTGCCCTCCGGCCACTGGGCCGGTGTCAGCGTGTCAACGAGTGGATGCTCCGTCGACAGGACGAGGTAGGTCGCCCCGAAGATCGTGTCGGGCCGGGTTGTGAACACCTCGATCTGGCCGCCGTCGAAAGGGAATTCGATGTGCGC
>JAODNL010000379.1 GCA_025465405.1 Pseudonocardiales bacterium
GATCGGCTCGACCCCGAACTCGTCGCGGTGTTGCGCGATGTAGTCGACTAGAACCGGTACGGGCGCTCGAGCTCCGCCGCGAAAAAGCCGATGCGGACTTGAGGATCTCATTTGCCCGGCGCAGCTCAGCGTTCTCCTTCTTCAACGCCTTGACCTGCTCCGACTCGGGCAGTCGTGACCCCGGGCCGCTGCCCGGAATCGATCTCCGCAAGGCGGATCCACTTGCGCAGCGTCTCCGTCGACCCGATGCCCAACTTGCGGGCCACCGACTCGATCGCCGCGAACTCCGAGGGGTACTCGCTCTTGGTCTCGGCGACCATGCGGATCGCTCGCTCCCGCAATTCACGGGGATAGGAGGAGGGACGTGCCATGGACTTCATCCTTCCAACGAATGAAGTCTCCGGACATCCGGGGACGGCTCACTGGCGAACACACCGCCACCCCGACGACGGCAGCTACCACTGGACCACCCCACCGGCCACCACTACCGATACGACCCACCCGAATACCCCATACCGATCGCCGCAATCACATCAGCCGAACCCGTAAATGCCGATCCGCCACCGTTCTGACCGACCCACCTCCGCGCTAAACCCGGTAGCTCCGGCTACGCCAACGGCAGACGTCACCCGAGCACCCGTACCCGTCTACCGTTCGGGTGTTGGGGGCCCGGTTGCTGAACCGAGCAGGCTGCTGCCGAGCAAGGCGGACAGCCACCTCCGGTACGACGCGCCTGACCACCTGCGCACCTGGATGAGCTGCGCATAGGTCATCGGCGAGGTGAGCGCCCAGGCCGCGTCAGCGGCCTCGTGCGCTGGAATGTCGTCACGCAGCAGCCCGGCCTGATCGAGATGCCGGACGAAGGCACGCACCCCGGTGAGCCGTTCAGTCTCGATCGTCGCTCGAATCTCTGCGATCTCACTGCTGGCCTGGGCCAGGACGCTGACGAGGGGTCCGACACGGCGGTGGTAGGTGTACACGAAGTCGGCGTATCGAGCGATTTTGATCGTTGGATCGGTCTCGGCGAAGATGCGCTGCATCTCGGGGCGCGAACCGATGGGGACCGGTTCATCGTCGCCGGCAATGGTGGCGTCGTAGAGCGCTTTCAGCAGCTGCTTCTTGCTACCGAATGTCTTATAGATCGTTTCGACTGAGAGCCCGGCGCGCTCGGCGACGTCGCTGATCGTGGTCTTTTCATAGCCATCGCGGAGCAGCAGCCCTCGATAGGCGTCGATGACTGTGAGCCGGGCACGCCCGGCGGCGGCACGCCGGCGCGATCCGTCGTAGCGCCGCCGTACGACATGTGCAGCTTCTTCGGACACGCGTCGATGCTACGCTAATTTAGATACAGTGACATGTATCCAATACTGGGGTGGAGGACAGCGAATGAGTGACGAGCAAGCGTTGACCGAGGTAGCGCCCAGCGTCTATCGGGTCGCCGATCCTGTCGTGAACATGTACGTGGTTCAGGACGGTGCCGCGATCACGCTCGTCGACAGCGGCCTGTCCGGGATGCACGAGACCCTCATGACCGGGCTGCGGCAGCTCGGGCGGCAGATTCGAGACGTGCGTGCAGTGCTGATCACCCACGCACATCCGGACCACATCGGACTGGCCGAGCGGCTCCGCCTCGAGGCGGAAGCATCGATATGGGTGCATGAAGATGACGAGGCGATGATCGCCGATCCACGGCACATGCGTGCGCACTGGAAAGCCGAGCGCTCGGTCGCCCCCTACCTGCTCCGCCGACCGGCTGGATTGCGCGTGCCGGTGCACCTAGCACGAATGGGTGGCTTTCGATCCCGACCGGTGAAGCAACGGCGGACGTTCCGCGCCGACGGCGTGCTCGACGTGCCCGGACGGCCAAGGGCGATCGCCGTGCCCGGTCACACATCCGGCAGTACCGCGTTCCTGTTCGAGGATCGTGACGTGATCTGCACGGGTGACGCGCTGGTGACTAGGGACGACTTCTCCGGTGGGACCGGACCGCGGACCGTCGCGCGGGCGTTCACCCAAGACAGCACTGAGGCGATTGCGTCACTGCAGACGCTTGCGCAGCTCACGGCCTCGACAGTTCTGCCAGGTCACGGCGATCCGTTCGTCGGCGGGGTAGGTACCGCCGCCAAGCTTGCCGGTGAGGCAGGAGTGGCCTGAGTCCCGGACAGCCTCCACGCCGTGGACCCACTCGCGCTACCGCAGCTTGTGCAGGCGGCTCAGGGTCTCGTCCAGCTCCGCGACCAGTTCGGTGACGAGCTCGTCGACCGGGCGCACGGCGTTCATGCGTCCGACAATCTGGCCGACCGGCATCGCGACGACATCGGGGTTGCCCGAGCGCATGATCCGCTGGTGGGCGGCGTTCACGAGCAGGTTCTGCAGCGGCATGGGCAAGGGCGCGGGCGCACCGGGCTCGTCCCACGCCTGCGTCCACCTCGTCTTGAGCAGGCGCGCGGGCTTGCCGCTGTAGACGCGCGAGCGGACCGTGTCGCTCGAGTGGGCCGCGACGAGAGCCGTCTTCACCGCGGCGGCCGGCCCTTCGAGCTGGTACTCGCTGCTGGTCAGCCAGTACGAGCCCATCCACACTCCGGCCGCTCCGAGCGCCAGCGCCGCCGCGATCTGCCGGCCGGAGCCGATACCGCCCGCGGCGAGCACGTGCGCGGAATCCCCGACCGCGTCGACGACCTCTGGCACAAGCACGATCGTGGCGATCTCGCCCGTGTGTCCCCCCGCTTCGGTGCCCTGGGCGACGATGATGTCGACGCCCTGGTCCACGTGGCGCCGGGCATGCTCGGCGGTACCGGCGAGCGCGGCGACCGGGATCCCCTGCGCGTGAGCGCGGTGGATCACGTCGGCCGGCGGCGACCCCAGTGCGTTGGCGATCAGCTTGATCGGATGC
>JAODNL010000382.1 GCA_025465405.1 Pseudonocardiales bacterium
CGGCCAGAACCTGCTGCGCGTACGAACTCATCGTGAAGCTCGTCGGCACCGTGACACTGACGTTGCTGCCCTGCGTCGTATTACCCGCAGCGTCGACGGCGTAGACCTTGTACGTATAGGTCGCCCCTGGTGTCAGCCCGGTGTCGACGAAGCCGATGCTCGGTCGGTTCCAGAACTGCGACGTGTACGTGGTCGTGTACACCGGGGAGCCGGTGACGTTGTTACGGATGACCTTGTACGTCAGGTTCTCATTGTCCCGGTCCCAGTTCGTCTGCCAGGTGACGCGCACCGAGCTGTTCGACATCGGGAGGAGCGTCGGCAGGAAGGATGCGCCGCTCACCCGCGGACCCTGCTTCGACGGAGCGGTCGGCGCCACGGCGAAGCGCACCAGACCCTGCTGGGCGGTGTTGTTCACCTTCGGGAACTCCCCGCCCATCACGAGGTACTTGCCGTTTCCGGTGAGGTCCCACGCTGCCTGGCTCTGTCCCGTGAAGCTGCCGACGTCCAGGTCCGGGTACCAGTTGTACTGACCCGGACTCGGGTAGCCGTACCAGTCGTAGTAGTTGCCCACGCTGTTGTGCAGCACAGTCCCGGTGGCGTTCGCACTCCACGCGAGGGCGGGGTGCTTAGCCCACGGCACCGGGGTCTGCGGGAAGCTGCCGACGTTGCCGCAATAGTGCGAGTGGCTCACGGTGTAGACCGTGGTGCCGGTCGAGTACGCGCCGTAGGTATCCCCGTGGCAGTCCTCGATCCAGTTCAGCGTGCCGCTGTTCGGATCGGCTGAGAAGGTGCCCTCCAGGTTGCCGCCGGCACCGAAGACGTAGCCGGTGCCGAAGATCGAGGTTCCGTCGGTGGACAGGCTGTTGATCGCCGCATTTGCACCGGCGTCACGCACGACATTCCCGGCGGCCCACGGCAGCAGGGTCCCGTCGGTCGCGGACAGCGCCGCCAACCCGTACGCGGGCGCGCCGTTGACGTTCTGGAATGGGCCGCCGGTGATCAGTCGGCTTCCGTCCGGAGTGGCGACCATGGCATTGACGGTGTCGTCCGAGCTCGGATTCCACGCAAGCAACGCGCCGTTGGACGCCTGAAAGGCAGCGAGCCGGCTCCGGGCCTGGCCGTTCGCGTTGCTGAACGCGCCCGCGACGTAGACCGTCGAGTTCGTCGCCACGATCGCGTTCACCGTGTAGTCGAGCGCCGGAGCGAACGACGTGACCAGGGCGCCGGTCGCCGTGCTGAAGGCCGCGATGCGGTAGCGGTTCACGCCGTTGACGGACGTGAAGTGGCCGCCGACGTAGATGCGCGTGCCATCCGGCGAGGCCGTGATGGTCTTCACGTCGGCATTGAGCGTCGGCGCCCATGACGTCATGACGCCGGTGGTGATGTCGTAGGAGAGCAGGTCGGTGCGCGGTGACTCGTTGGTGCCCGCCGCCGATCCCGCCGGACGCGCGCTCGAGAAGTCGCCGCCGGCATAGACCGTGTTGCCCACGATCGCCTGCGACCACGCGACGCCGTTGATCTGCACGGTCGGCAGCGCGTCGGCGGTGACGTTGCTCGCCGTCGGCTCGAGGATGGGCCCCGGACCGGTCGCGGCGGACGCGGCCGGAGCGAGCACCACCGCGCCGGCAACGAGCCCAGCGGCCACCAAAGCCGCCGTAGCCACCAGCGAAGTCGCCCGCTTTGCGGCGCGAGACCCTACCTGCATCACAATCCCCCGATTCACTTCGTGCCACCCACGAAGAGCACATCCGGCGTCAGCGCCGAATAACTGACCTTGATCTTGATATTGGTGCGGTGCTGCACGGGAACCGTGAACACATAGACGGCCGTCGCGTCCGCGCCTGCGGCCAGCGATCCGCTGAATGGATGCGCCGGCGGCCCCGACATGGGATTTCCAGGTGCGTTGCCGGCATCGGTCAAGTCGACGATCGCATTGGACAACGAGATCGCATTGCCGGTTCCGTTGTGCAGGAGAATCGTCACTGCCAGCGCCGGTCCGGACACCTCGCCCACACCTCGCGCCTTCGCGCTGATCGGCTGCAGCCGCGCTATCGAGGCGGTCACCCGGTCACCGAAGGCCGCGGTCGCAGTAAGCGGCACCGCATGCAGCGTGGCGACTGTCTTGGCCGGCACGGTCTGGTTGATGTTGCCCGGAGTCGCCGGAGGAACCGGCTTCGTGACTGCCGCTGACGCCGGCGGGGTCGTGGTGCTGCCCGTTGGCGTGCTAGCCGAGACTGTGGCGCCCGGCGTGGAGTGAGACGAGCTGGATTTCGACGCCGTGCATGCCGTCAGCGAGACGACACAAGCGACGGCGACGACGATCAGACCTGAGACGCGCGTGAATCGATGACGGCACGCGCGGGCAGCATGAGCCCACAAAACAATTCCCCCCGAAATTCCCCCGATGATCAGCGACGCGAACGTCACCGATCGACAGAGCCTAGCTGCAACACTGGGTTTACGCCAGTCACACGTCAGCAAATGACCGGGCGGCGATGCTCCTGGTTTGCAGGCGCGCCCCGATTGCTCGGAATCGACCGGATCGGGCCCGAGTTTGCGGCCAGATCTGGACAGAGCGCGTCCCTTTCATCGAATGAATATGCCTCGATCACGCCCGGCCCGCCTCCGTGACGGCGCGCACGATCTCCGAGCGGTAGCGGTCGATCGAGAAGCGTTCCAGCGCATCGGCTCGCCCCGCGGCCGCGAGTTGCCCCGCCAATGCGGGATCGTCCAGCAGGCGGCCGATCGCGTCAGCGAGCGCGTCTGGATCGTCCGGCGCCACCAGCAGGCCGGTCCGACCGTCCTCGACGATCTCGGCAAGTCCCTGGACGTTTGACGCAACGACCGGCCGGCCCGCGAGTAGCCCCTCTACGGCCGTGTTTCCGAACGGTTCGACGCGTGAGGGAACCACCACGACCCGTGCCGCCGCGAGAACGGGCGCGGTGGGGTTCACGTAGCCCGAGAAGCGAACTGCACCCGCCAGATCCGCCTGGTCAGCGCGACTTCGCAGCTCCGCCTCGTACCACTCGTACCCGGGAAAGACGGTCCCGCAGATTTCGAGCTCGACCCCGCGACCCTGCCGACGCAGTCGGGCAACCGCCTCCAGCGCGACGTCGATGCCCTTTCGCGGCGAGAGCCGCGCGACCAGCGCGACGCGCTCGGATCGTGCCGCCTCCAGCGGCGACGGCCCGGCGTCCTTGATCCCGTTCGGCACGACCATGATTCGCCGCCTCAACAAGGCAATCACGTCGACGAGCGCGCGACGGGAAGCGTTGCTGTTGGCGACGACGACGGCTGCGAGGAGCAACGGTGCCGTCATTGCCATCCGGATGGCGCGACCGGCACCCTCCTCCGCTTCGTGCACGTGGACGAGCACGGGGCGCCGGGCCAAGCGGGCGGCGAGCACCCACAGCGGGATCGTGACCGTATTGACGTACACGACGTCCGGCCGGACCGCCCGAATCAGGCGCACCAGCCGGACCAGGTCCAACGGTGCTGAGCCGATCAGCTCGAGGAGCGCACGAGGTCGCAGGAGTGCCTTGCGCAGAACGGGAAACCGCCGCATGCGCACGTCCACTCCGTCGAGCAACTCGACGAGCGGGCCATCGCGCGGCAGACACACGATCACGTCCTTGCCGGCCGAGCGCAACGCGTCGATCGACTCGAGCAGTTGACGATCCGATCCGTACACGTCAGGCGACGGATGAGCGACCAGGATCGTGGACACTCGTCGGCCGCCTCTCGGTAGGTGTCAGCGCACGGGTATGACGCCGTGCATCGTAGAAGTAAGGCGGCGCGAGAGTTCTACCGGCGGGGGGGATGTCGGCCTGAGCTCTCGCGCCGCGTCTAGGTGGCCGTCAGGGCCGAGCGGGCATCTCGCGCAGCGCGACAGCGTCGCCGTTGATGGGCTGCGTGCCCCGTCTCGGTACCCGATGCGGCGCTCGGCGGCTGCGTTGCGACACGAGTGCCGGCAGCGTTGCCGGCACGTCTTCCGTGCGCCTCGGACCGTCGGACGGCCAATCGTCGGTGATGCCTCGGCGGCGCCCGGAGGGGCGTCCCCCAACGCCCCTCCGAGCACTCACCCCGGTAGTCGCCAGCCTCACGCACAGCGCCTCATACCGGGCCGCGACCTCGTCCCAGTCGTAACGAAGTGCCACACGTTGCGCGCGGCGCCCCCGATCTCTCGTCACGACAGGCTCGGTCTCGGCGAGCTCAATTTCATTCTTGACATCGTCGGCCGTCGCGAAATAGCGACCGGTGTCGTCCAGCACCTCACGATTGAAATTCACGTCGAATGCGATCGTCGCGGCACCGGCTCCGATGGCCCGCAACAGCGACGGATTGGTGCCGCCGACAGAATGCCCGTGGAGGTAGGTCGCGCAGTTCGCGTACAGCTGATCGAGCAGGTCCTGGTCCCAGACACCGCCCAGGAAGCGCACCCGGTCGTCACCGAGCGAATGCACGCGCGCGGTGTACTCGTCGGCGTATGGCGCCGACCCGACGACGACCAGCGGCAGTACGGCGCCGCTTCGTCGGTAGCCGTCGACGATGATGTCGACGTGGTTCTCCGGCTCGAACCGCGCGACGACGAGGTGGTACTTGCGGGGTTCGACGTCGATGTCCTCGAGCAGCTCCGCACTCTCGTTTGCGATGATCGGCGCGCCGTAGGCGATCAGGGTGGTCTCCGCACCGAATTCCATGTCGTAGTAGTCCGCGATGCCCTGCGCGTCGGCGATGAGCGCGTCCGACCAGCGCACGGCCATCGACTCGGCCGTGCGGTAATACGCCCGACCGGCGCCCTGCCACTTGGTGCGCTTCCACTCGAGGCCGTCGACGTGCGTGGCGACCGGAATGCCGCGTGCCCGCAGCATCGGGACGAACGGCGCGTTCGCTGAGTTGAAGACGATAGCGACGTCGACCGGGTGCCGCATGAGGTGCGCCGCGGAGGCCGCCGTGTGACTTAGCGTCTCGAGCGATTTCTTCCTAACCGCGGGAAGATGCACGAGGCGCATGCCCTCGTACTCGGTCGGCGGCGGGAGTGCGTCCGCGCTCGCTTCGGGCTCGCGGCAGTACACGACGACATCGTGACCGGCCTTGACCAGCCGCCGACCGACCTCGTCGACGCAGGTCTCGAACCCGCCGTAGCGGGCAGGCACGCCGCGCGTGCCCACCAATGCGATCCGCATCAAAGATTCCCCGATTCCCCCGATTGACTTGCCAGTGCGCGCTAGTACGCGCCTTCCGCGCGGAGTACGGCGCGCGCCGTTTTCAGCAGGACCACCATGTCCAGTGCCAGCGACCAGTTCTCGACGTAACGCAGGTCGAGGCGCACCGACTCCTCCCACGACAGGTCGCTGCGCCCACTGATCTGCCACAAGCCGGTCAGACCCGGCTTCACCAGCAGCCGCCGCCGCACGTGGTCGCCGTACTGCGCCACCTCGTCCGGAAGCGGCGGGCGTGGCCCGACGAGCGACATCGCGCCGGTGACCACATTGATCAGCTGCGGCACTTCGTCGAGCGAGTACCGCCGGAGTGTCCGGCCGATGCGGGTGACCCGCGGGTCGTCGTGCATCTTGAACAGAACGCCGTCGGGCGCCTGGTTGTACGCGAGCAGCTCGCTGACGCGCCGCTCCGCGCCCGCGTACATCGACCGGAACTTGATCATCTTGAAGGTCCGCCCGTCCTTGCCCACCCTGGTCTGCAGGAAGAACGGCCAGCCCCGACTGGTCGCCTTCACGAGTACGGCGATCAGGACGAGCAGCGGCGCGAGAACGACAAGTGCGGCTGCGGCGAGCGTCCGGTCGAATGCGCTTTTGAGGACGCGCCGGAATCCCGTGAACTGCGGCTCGTCGACGTACAGCAGCGGCAACCCGGCGACGGGCTGGATGTGCAGGCGCCGGCCGGCGACCTCGGCCAGGCCAGGCGACACGATCAGGTCCGCGTCGGTACCCTCGAGCTGCCAGGAGATCCAGCGCAGCTTGTCCGGATCCATCGCGCCGGCAAGCACGGCGACGCTTCGCGCGCCGCACGCAAGCACCGAGTCCCGGACCGAGTCGATGTCTCCCAGCAGCGGGACTCCGGCCGCGTCGAGCACCTGAACCGTCTCAGCGTCCTCGGCGACTGCCGACGGAACGCAGGCGCCCACTACGTGCATGCCCGCGTAACGATCGTGACGCAGCTGCTCGGCAAACCGTGCGATCTCCCCCGCGCCGCCCACGGCGAGCACCGGTGCCAGCGCGAGCCCACGGCTGCGCGAGTGATGCAGTCGCTTGCGCACCGCGTAACGCCCGACGCAATCGAGCGTCACGGTCATTGGCAGGGCAACGAGGATGAAGCCGCGCGCGATATCAGCGTGGGCCGCGTACGAGATGAACGCCGTGAGCGCGGTCAGGTAGAGAAACGCTCGGAACAGGCGCTCGAACTCGACTGGCCCGACTCCGACGAACCGCCCTTCGTACCCGCGGTTGGCCGCGACGACCGTCACCCAGACGACCGGAAGGGACGACGCGAAGACGATGTTCAGCACGCTGTCCACCGTGTCGCTCGCGCCACCGAATCTGGCCACGTATGCGATGGTGGCGGCGATCGCCGCCGCCGCGACATCGATGGCCACCAGCCGGGACTGAAAGCGGCGCAACCACCCCGACTCGGCGCCCGCGGCTGCCGATCGCGCCGGACGGGCGGATCTCTTGGTCTGCAGTACGGGCAGCGGCGCCGAGATGTGGATCCCGGCCACCGTCCGCACGTCGGACTCGTCTGCGCTACCCGCTCGCGGCGGGCGCGATGCAGCGGCTGTGTAGTGGATTGCGGTGTGGACGGCAGTGGTCGCCGGAACGGCATCTGAGCCGATAGACATGATCCCCCGATTTGTCGCTACGCACGCCTGGCGTGCGTAGCGACACCCCCGATTCCATCGCGAGGCCGGGGGGACTCTGCCACCTTGCGGGTCCCCCGACCCCAGCAAATGACCTGATCTTTATAGCGCCTGTGGGCCCAGTTGGAAAGTGGGCGACCACAACACGACCAAAACGTGTCCGGAAAGCGAACGATGTAGTAGATCTTGCCGCCTAGGTGTGCTCGATCCGACAGCGATCATCATCAGCCGGTCGGCCGCTCGCCGGCGATGAGCATCGGAACGAGGGCCTCGGCGGACAACGGCGGGGCGAAGAGAATGCCCTGACCGCGGGTGCAACCCATGCGCACGAGCTCATCGGCCGTTTCCTGCGTCTCGACGCCCTCGGCGATCACATCGAGACCGAGCGCTCGCGCGAGCTCCACGAGCGCGACGACCACCGCGCTGGATCGCGCGTCCTCGAGCATGCCTGAGACGAACCGACGGTCGATCTTGATGGCGTCTACTGGAAGGGCGAGCAAATGCGCCAGGGTGACCTGACCGGTGCCGAAGTCGTCGATCGCGGAGGACACTCCAGCGTCGTGCAGCTCGGCCAGGGTCCGAACGATGTCGGACTGGTCCTGTGGCATCGAGCGCTCGGTGATCTCGATGCGCAGCCGATCACCAGGCACGTCGTGCCGTTCCAGGGCCGACCGCACCGTGGCCGCGATGCCGTCGCCAGCGAACTGGACCGCCGCGACGTTGACGCTCAACCCGAGCCGCAGGTGGGGGTACAGGTGCTGCCACCGGGCGAGCTGGGCGACTGCCTCGTCGATCACCCAATCGCCGATGCTGCCGATGGCATGCGATTCCTCGGCGATGACGATGAACGCATCCGGCTCGAGCAGGCCGAGATCGGGATGTTGCCAGCGCAGCAGGGCCTCGACGGCACGAATCCGGCCGGTAGGCAGGTCGAACTCGGGCTGATAGAACAGCCGCAGTCCGCCGTCGCTCACCGCATTGTGCAGTTGCAGCTCCAGCTTGAACCGCGACACGAGCTCCGCGTGGGCAGCCGCGTCATGCACCCGAATTGTGTTGCCACCGGCGGCACGGGCTCGGCGTAGCGCGCTCACGGCATGCGTCACGAGTCCACCGGGCGGGTCGGCCGGCTGGCGACCGAAGGCGACACCGATGCTTGCCGAACGGCTGATCCGCGCGGCGCCGACGCGTACCGGTTCCGCGAGCAGACCGGACAGCCGCGTCGCTTCGGACAGGACACGCGACTCGTCGTCGAGGTCGGGACGCAGCGCGACGAAACGGGGGCCGGCAACCCGGCTGACTTTCCCCGCGGCGCCGACCCACGATCGCAGCCGCCGAGAGATCGTCTGCAACAGCTTGTCGGCATCGTCGTGGCCGAGTACCTCGTTGACGACCGCGATGCCGTCCACGCTGATCGCGTAGAGGGCGAGCAGGGATCCGGGCTCGTGATGGGCGGCCAGGTCGTACAGCTCGCCCAGCGCACCGCCGTCCTGGGTGACCGCGGCCTGCCGGTACCGCGTCCAGTCATCAGCCGACATACTCGGCTGCGTCTGCGTCGACAGCGGGTACAGGTGGGCGGCGAACTCGAGCATCGCGCGGTCAGCCGTACTCCATCCTGGCCCGGGTCCCCGGGCCACGAGCAGCGCGCCGCCGTCCTCGTATGCCGGCCCTGCGACTGCCGCGACCGCCGCCTGCCAGCCGTCGACGACGTCGATCCGGCTGGCCTCACGCAACGGGCGCAGCGCGTACCAATCGCGCGCGAACCGCTCGAGCAGCTCCGCCTCGGCCTCGTCGCCAGGAATGTCGCGATCGAACCAGAGTGCCGGCGCCCGACGATCGACCGGAACGAATTGCACGATCGAGGCGCGCAGCCGCCGGCCGAGTTCAGCAAGGAACCCTGCGGAGCGATCATCCATCCGCGGACCAGCGCCGGTTGCCGTCACGGGTGGCTCCGTCCGCCTTTCGTGGTTCGGCGATCTGCTTCACCCAGGCCTCGGAGCACATCACCCCGCGGCGCTTCCCTACCGCCCGCGCACCACGTCTGACACGCTGTTGCGGTGACTTCGGGCGGCGTCGTACTACTGTGCGCCGTTCGTCGTGTTCGACTGCGGTATCGCTATTGCGTGCTTGCGCCGGTGCTGGCCGATCGGTCCCGTTATGTCGCGTTGCGGCTGGGCGGTCACGCATGAATTCCAGCGCAGCCCGCACGGTGAGACTAACCGACGTCCTGCGCTCGCGAGTGTTTCTCGCGCTCTACGTTGCCGAGACCCAGTCGATTCTCGGCGATCAGCTCGCCCGCGTGGCGCTGTCGGTCATCGTGTTCGAGCGAACCGGCTCCACGGCTGAGACGGCACTGGCCTACGCACTCACGTTCCTGCCGGCCATCGCCGGCGGCGCCCTGCTGTCTGGCGTGAGCGATCGGTTTCCGCGGCGCGCGGTCATGGTCGTGTGCGACCTGGTGCGTGGGGGCCTGCTTGCCGGTATGTCCGTCGCCGGGCTGCCCACGCCATTGCTGCTCGCGCTGCTGACCGTGGTCGTCTTCCTGGGCCCGGCATTCACGTCGGCCGAGGTATCCATGATCGCCTCGGTACTTCACGGCGAGCGCTACCGCGCGGCGACCGGACTGCGCATGATCACCAACCAGCTCGCCCAGGCCGCCGGTTTTGCTCTGGGCGGCGTGGCAATAGCGCTGGTCGGCCCGCGCTGGGCGTTGCTGGTCGACGCGTTCTCGTTCCTGGCGTCAGCGGCGGTCGTCGCGGTCGGGGCGACTGGAGTCGTCCGGACGGCACGCCGCAGCCGGCCCGCACCGGACCCGCTCGCCGCCGGCAGCCCGCCGCGCCTTCGCGCGATCTTCAAGGATCAGCAGATGCGCGCGCTTATCGGGCTGACCTGGCTCGCCGGGTTCTTCGTCGTACCGGAAGGTCTCGCGGCGCCGTACGCGGCGGCCGTCGGTGGCGGCCCTGGCAGCGTCGGGCTGCTCATGACCGCCATCCCGCTAGGCAGCGTCATCGGTGCCGGTGCGGTCCTGCGGCTCTTGAGGCCTCGAGGCCGGCTGCGTGCGGTCCGCATCATGGCCGTGGCTACCGGGTTGCCGCTGCTCGGCTGCGCCGCGGAACCGGGCATCGGACCGACCGCGCTGCTCTGGCTGGTTTCCGGTGTCTTCGCCGCCTACATGATCGACGTTATGACCTCAGTTGTGCAGATTGCTCCGGAACATTCGCGGGGACGGCTCATCGGGCTCGTCGGTGCCGGACTCACCGGGGTACAGGGAATCGGCACCGTCGTGTTCGGCGTGATCGCCGAACACGTTGGCACAGGTCGCGCGATTGCAGCCGCCGGCGGGGCCGGTGCGCTGATCGCGGCATATCTCACGCAGTCACTTCGTCGCAGCCTCGGCCGCCACGTTGCGACTATTTCCGTTCCAGAAGTGCTGAGCACATCATGACGCCGGATACCGGCCAAGTCGAAATGGGGCTACCGCCCATTGAATAGTTGCGGCGACGTTTTCCTTCTGCGATGGGGGAACGCAGTGGTAAACGAGCGGCGACGATTCGGGTGTTGAGCCACCGGCGACCGGGCTGGCCGGGGCTAGCACCTAATTGAAAGCCCCAATCCTGCATTGTGGTCACATCCTCAGTCGTGATCGGTCCCTTCGTACGACGCGATTCTCACAAACCCCAGTTCTGCATTATCGGCTCCTCTCTTCGTGGTGCGGTGGACGATTGTCGCTTCGTGGTTAGAGGCCCCAGTTCTGCATGGTGTTCTCCTTACTGTTCGTCGAGCCGTTATGAAAAGATCTTGCGATTGCTCAGAGACCCCAGTTCTGCACGTGTCTCGCCTCCCCTGGTTGGTAGTGTTGATCAGGCCGTCGTTGCGGTCAGAGACCCCAGTTCTGCATCAGGTTCACCTCCTGTCGAAATCCAATCAATAACCTGCTCGGTCCGGTCAGCCGCGCCGCTCGTGCCGCGCCGGTTGCGAAGGTCCGAGAAAGCATCAGGGCGTGCACCGTTTCCAAAGCCGCCAATGCCGCTCGTGCGCGGCACGAAGGCGACGTACGTCATTGGCCATGGCTGGGCACCGGACCGGCGGCGATGCGGGTAACCAGCACAGGACGCAGACGTCATGTGTTCACCCCCGATAGCGGCACCAGGCAGCCGAACCTGGTCCCGTCAGAGAGGCTACCGCTCAACCGGCAAGATGTTGAGTCCCTGACGAGTTTGGGAACATTTGCAGTCATTATTTCTTAACACCGAATTAGCACGGGGCGCGTGATCGATCCCGCCGAGGTGGCAGGTCCGAACGGCGTTGGGCCCTCGCCCGCCCGACTCGCTGTTAACGGTCTGTTTAGGACACGACCTCCGCGACCCGCCGCCGATGGGCTAACATCTTGATTTCACTGCAATCCGGAGGGCGCTGGATGACCCCAGAACCCGCCGCCAGACCCGCGCAACGCCACCGCATCACGCGGATCGCGAACATCGGGGCTGCGCCGCGCGCGCTAGTCGCCTACTTCGTCGCGATCGAAGTAGTGGCCGTGATCTGGGTCACAGTGGAAGCGTTTTCGGCGCCTTTGGTCCTTGGTGACCTCGGTCGATCGCTGCTCATCATCGGTCTTGCCGTGGGATTCGAGGAGGGCACCCGCGGTGTCGCCAGCCTGCGGCTGCGCCTGAGCGAACACCTCAAACCGGACATGACGACCGTGTGGACGGCCGCCGCGGCGATCGTGCTTCCGCCGGCATACGCAGCCGGCTGCGTCATCACGCTACTGATCTATATGTACCTGCGGTTGCAGCGGCCCGCGGGTGAGCAGCTCTATCGCAAGATCCTCACCGGCGCCACGATCGTGCTCAGCTGCCTTGTCGTGAGCCAGGTCATCGAGAACCTGACCTCATATGAGATCGGTATCGGCCCCGGCATGGGTGCGGCGCTCGCCGCTGGCCTGGCCCTGCTGGCCTATACGGCGACGAACCGGCTCCTCGTCACTGGCGGCCTGGTGCTGCTCG
>JAODNL010000389.1 GCA_025465405.1 Pseudonocardiales bacterium
GAACGAGAGCTCGCGGTCGCCGTGCCGGTATCGCAGTGGGACCACCACGTCGGTGTGGCTGGGCGCGTCCGTGACGCCTCCCGGATAGCCGGACAGCTCCTCGCGCAGCTCGGCCAGGCGGGTGTCGCCGGTTGCGGCAACCTGACGTCCCAAGCGGGACAGCAGGTGTGCGCGCCACTCGGCCAGGTTGACGATCCGCGATGCCATGCCGTCGGGATGCAGGCTCAGGCGCAGAACGTTGATCGGCGGCTCTAGCAGCCACGGCGCCGATCCCGCGGTCAGCACGGCGATGCTGGCGTTGCCATCGGCCATCTCCCACCAGCGGTTCACGACGAGCGCCGGGTAGGGCTCGTGACCGGCGAGCACCTGGCGCAGCGCCGCGCGAACCGCGGCGAGTTCCGGCTCGCCGAGGCCGCGCTCCCGGTAGGCAGGCGCGTAGCCGCCGGCCAGCAGCAGGGCATTGCGATCGCGCAGCGGCACGTCCAGATTTTCGGCGAGCCGCAGGATCATCTCGCTGGTCGGTCGGGACCGCCCGGTCTCGACGAAGCTGAGGTGGCGCGCGGAGATCTCCGCCTGGATCGAGAGGTCGAGCTGGCTGAGCCGGCGCCGTTCCCGCCATTCCCGTAGCAGCTGGCCCACCGGACGTGCGCCCGCTCGCGTGCTCAATGCCGTCATGGCCGTCATGGCCGTCACGGTATAGCTCGGTCGATGGCGCAGCCATTACCTCACAGGTCATGGGTCCACATGACCTGCGAGGTAATCGACAGGGCTATCGCCGCTCGTCAGGATGGTTCCTGTCACGTCCAGAAAGTCCTATGACGAAAGGGAAATCCCATGAACGACCTGATCGGGCGCTACCTCGCCACCTGGAACGAGACCGACGCCGGCAAGCGCCGCGCGATGATCGACGAGCTGTACCGCGATGATGCGACCTACGTCGATCCGATGGTGGAGGCGCGCGGCCTCGATGCCATCGACGCGACGGTCGCCGCGGCGCAATCACAGTTTCCCGGCTTCGTGTTCACCCTCGCCGGGCCGGTCGATTCGCACCACCGACAGGCACGCTTCACCTGGGGCCTCGGCCTCGAGGGCGCCGAGCCCCTGATTGTCGGCTTCGACGTCGCGGTGAGTGACGAGGACGGTCGCCTGGCCAGCGTCCTCGGCTTCCTCGACAAGGTGCCCGCCGCCTGACCGTCCGACCCGTCTGACCCCCGTGATCAACCCAAGGTCGCCCCGGCAGCCATTTTCTGCTGGTCGATCACGACTCCAAGTAGCGGAGCACAGCGATGACGCGCCGGTTCTCCGTGTCCGACGGGGGCAGGTCCAGCTTCTGGAAGATATTCGCCACATGCTTCTCGACGGCCCGTTCGGTGACGACGAGCTGCCCGGCGATCCCGGAGTTGGACCTGCCCTCGGCCATGTGCTCGAGCACCTCGCGCTCGCGTGGCGTCAGCACGGCCAGAGCGTCCGTGCGGCGGGTCGCGCCGAGCAGCTGGGCGACCACTTCCGGGTCGAGCGCGGTTCCGCCCGCGGCCACCCGGGTGAGCGCGTCGACGAACTCGCGCACGTCCGCCACGCGGTCTTTGAGCAGATATCCGACGCCCGTCGTGGATCCGGCCAGCAGTTCCGCGGCGTAGCGCGTCTCGACGTACTGCGAGAACACCAGCACGCCGACGTCTGGATGCTCCCGCCGGATCGCGATCGCGGCGCGCACACCGTCGTCGGTGAAGCTCGGCGGCATCCGGATGTCGACGATGCAGACGTCCGGACGATCCCGCGACACCGCGGCGCGCAGCGAGTCGCCATCGGCCACTGAGGCGACCACCTCGTGACCACGATCGACGAGCAGCTGTACCAAGCCGTCGCGCAGGATCACGCTGTCCTCGGCGATGACAATGCGCATCAGCCGTGAATTTCCAGTGGCAACTCCACGGTGACGACCGTAGGGCCACCGTCTGGACTGTCGAGCCCCAGCCGACCGTCGACGGTGCTCGCCCGCTCGGCGAGCCCGGGCAGACCGGTACCACCGCCGATGCCGGTGCCACCGCCGATCCGGGCGCCACCGCGCCCGTCGTCGCTGACTCGTAGGCGCAGCATTCCGCCGGCCGTGTGCGCATCCACTCTCACCCGCCGCGCGCCGCTGTGCTTGGCGACGTTGGTCAGCAGCTCGGCGACACAGAAGTACGCGATCGTCTCGATTGCCGGCGAGGGCCGTTCGGCGATCGCAGTATGCAGCTCGACCGGTACCGAACTGTGCGAGGCGAGCGTGGCCAGCGCGCTGTCGAGACCACGATCGAGGACCGGTGGATGGATTCCGCGGGCGAGATCTCGCAGCTCGACGATCGCGTCCTTTGCCGTGCTGTGCGCGGTCTCCAGCAGCGCCCGGGCCTGCGCCGGATCGCCTCCCTCGTCGAGTTTCTCCTTGGCCAGACCGACATTCATCGCCAGCGCGACGAGACGTGCCTGCGTGCCGTCGTGCAGGTCGCGCTCGATCCGTCGCAGCGTCGCCGCGGAGTCGTCGACGGCGTGCGCGCGGGTCCGTTCCAGCTCCTGGACGCGCGCGGTCGCCGCCGTCGGACCGAGCAGCGCCTTGACGAGCAAGCGGTCGACGAACAGCACGCCGCGAAGCACCCACGGCGCGATCAGCAGCACGATCAAGCCGGCGACGACGGTGAGCGCGATGCGCCCCGGCGTGTCGAGCGTGTAATGCCGGCCGAACTGCGCACCGCGATGACACACCCGCTCCGAGTTGTCGTTGCACGGCAGGAACGGCCGCCAGATCCAGTAGGTGACGCCGCCCAGGCCGTAGCTGAAGAACCCCACCGCCGTCACGAACCCGGCGATCCCCATCGGCAGTTTGAGCACGAGGTACAGGCGGGCGCGCCACGCCGTGCCGTCGGTCAGGCCCGAGCCGATCCAGCCGAGCAAGCCCGGGTTGGGGCGAAACGGCTGTGGCGGCGGAACGTCCGCGCCGATCAGCGCGTTGGCCAACCTCCGGATGCCGTAGCCGAACCACCGCGCCCCCAACCCTGTGATCGCCATGAGCGGCAGACCGACGAACGTGACGAGCAAGCCGGCGCTGACCGCGAAGGTGGTGACCACGTAGACGAATCCGGCGATCCCCAGCGGAAGGCCGAGCAGCGCATACAGCAACTCGCTCCAGGTGCGCCGCTCGAAGAGCGTCGTCAGGAAGGCGGGCCGTCGACGGGGGTGTTCGGTCATCGGGAGGTCAGAGTGCCAGAGGGACGGCCATCAGTGATCATGACGTCAATGCTCGCGGCGTCGATCAACCGGATCGATGGAGGCAGCACGCCTGTTCGAGGTGTGGTTTTCCGCACCGGCCGGTCCTCCGTAGGGTGGGATACGTCCCGATCCGAGAGGAGATGACCGTGTCTGGCGCCGCCACCCCAGCGCTGGGGAAGCATCCGCAGCACGGCCCGTTTGCGTGGGTCGGTGCGTTCACCGGCTTCTACCCGGCGCAGGCCGACGAGTTCGCCGGACTCGATCCGGTCACCCGATTCCTCTACGCCTCGCGCAGCGTCATTCTGGTCATCTCCGCGCAGTCCGCGGTCATGGCCGGCTTGCTGGCCGCGACACACCGCCGCTTCGAGCTCGTGCCGTTCGTCCTGGTGTTCGCCGGCTTCGTCGTGCTGCACGCGATCAGCAACCTGTCGAACGACTACTTCGGCTATCGCCGCGGACACGACACCCCGGACTCGCCGCGGCGCCGTTACACGCTGCATCCGATCGCCAGCGGGGCTGTGACGCCGCGGCTGCTCGCGGGCGGGTTGGTCATCCTCGGCGCGCTGGCGGTCGCGATCGCCGGCTATTTCGTGGCGTTACGCGGCTGGCCCGCACTGCTGCTGGCCGTCGTCGGGGCGATCCTGCTCTACGCCTACGACGCCGCACCACGCGCGTTGAAGGAGCTCGGCCTGGGCGAGCTCGCGGCGTTCGCGGTCTGGGGACCGTTGATGATCGGCGGCGGCTACTACGTCATCACCGGGAGGCTGTCCGCCGAGGCGTTCGTCGCGTCCCTGCCGGTCGGCCTCGGTGTCGCTTCGATCCTGGTCGGCAAGCACATCGACCAGCGGGCATTCGACACGTCGCAGCAGCAGCGCACCCTGCCGGTGCTGCTCGGCGAGACCGGCGCCCGGCGCCTCAACCAACTGGCTGTCGGGGGGATGTACGCGGTGATCGTTGTCGCCGTGGCGGCGGGGTCCCTCACTCCGTTCGCGCTCGTGGTTTTCGTGGCCGCGCCCCGCGGGTTACGAGCGCTGCAGGTGATGTCGCGACCCGCGCCGAGCGAGCCACCGCCCGGCTACGTCGGGTGGCCACTGTGGTACCACCGCGTCTGCCTGGTGCACAACCGGGCCTTCGGCTGGCTCTACATCGGCGGCCTGGCGCTCGGTGCGATCTTTCCGCACGTCCGGATCGGCTGAACCCGCCTGTCCGGTGGGGACCACTTCGGCTGGAATATCGGAGGGGCTTGCACGACACTGCCAGTGACACTCACGGCTGGGAGACGACATGGCGTACTTCGTGACTGGCGCAACCGGATTCATCGGCAGGTTCCTGATGGCCGAACTGCTCAGGCGCGACGGCACCATCTACGTACTCTGCCGGTCCAGCTCGCTCGACAAGCTCGACGAGCTGC
>JAODNL010000396.1 GCA_025465405.1 Pseudonocardiales bacterium
AGGGTGGATAACCTGGCCAGGTGCTTCGTTCGACGATCCTTGCCGCCTCGCGTAACCAGCGGGTCGAGCGCCTGGTGACGTACGCGCCGGTGTCGCGCGGCGTGGTGCGGCGCTTCGTCGGTGGCTCCGACACCGCCGCCGCCGTGGACACAGCCCGCGGGCTCGTCGCCGACGGGCTCACGGTAACGCTGGACCACCTGGGTGAGGACACCACCGACCTCGCGCACGCACGGACGGTGGTCGACGCGTATCTGGACCTGCTCGGCGCCCTCGAGCGGGCCGGCCTCGCCGGCCGGATCGGGCCGTTGACGGCGCGCAGCGAGGTCAGCCTCAAGCTCAGCGCGATCGGTCAGGCGCTGCCCGGCGACGGCGAGAAGATCGCGCTCGAGCACGCCCGCCGTATCTGCGATGAGGCCCGTCGGGTAGGAGCGACGGTGACCCTGGACATGGAGGACCACACGACCACGGACTCGACGTTGGCGATCCTGCGTGACCTGCGAGCGGACTTTCCGGAGACCGCCGCGGTCCTGCAGGCATACCTGCGCCGGACCCAGGCCGACTGCGCCGAGCTCGCCGGCGCCGGCAGCCGCGTCCGGCTCTGCAAAGGCGCGTACAAAGAACCGTCGGCGGTCGCCTACCAGAAGCGCGAGGACGTGGACCTGTCCTATGTGCGCTGCATGAACGTGCTGCTCGCCGGCGCCGGTTACCCGATGTTCGCCACCCACGACCCGCGCCTGATCGAGATCGGTGTCGAGCGGGCGAAGTTCCACGGCAGGGCGCTGCCCGACTACGAGTTCCAGATGCTGTACGGCATCCGTCCCGACGAGCAGCGCCGCCTGGCGCGCGAGGGCCACACCATGCGGGTGTACATCCCTTACGGTGCGCAGTGGTACGGCTACCTCATGCGCCGGCTGGCGGAGCGGCCGGCCAACCTGACGTTCTTCGGGCGAGCGCTCTTCTCGAAAGGCTGATTCGCATGGACGCACTGGCCATCCTCGGCGGCGGCAAGATCGGTGAGGCGCTGCTGTCGGGGCTGCTGCGCGGCGAGCGGACCCCGGCCGACGTCGTCGTGTCCGAGAAGCATCCGGAGCGGGCCGCCTACCTCGCCGAGACGTACGGGGTGAAAACTCTCGACCCCGGCGCGGCGGTGGGGGCGGCGCGCACCCTGGTCATCGCGGTCAAGCCGCAGGACATCGACGCCCTGCTCGCCGAGCTGCAGCCGGTCGTCCGGCCGGAGCACCTGGTCGTCTCGGTGGCGGCCGGCGTCACGACCGCGCACATCGAGGCCGCGCTGGCCGCCGGCGTGCCGGTGGTGCGGTGCATGCCGAACACCCCGGCGTTGGTGGACCAGGCCATGACCGCGGTCTCGGCCGGCGCGCACGCGGACGATCAGCACCTCGCGGTGGCCGAGTCGCTGCTGGCCGCAGTGGGTCGGGTCGTGCGGGTGCCGGAGTCTCAGCTGGACGCTGTGACGGCGCTGTCCGGTTCGGGCCCGGCGTACTTTTTCTACCTGGTCGAGGCGATGATCGACGCCGGCATCCTGCTCGGCCTGCCGCGCGCGCTGGCCGCCGAGCTCATCGTGCAGACGGCGATCGGGTCGGCGATCATGCTGCGCGACTCCGGGGAACACCCGGTGCAGCTGCGCGAGGCGGTGACCAGCCCCGGCGGGACCACGATCGCGGCCATCCGGGAGCTCGAGGTCCACGGCGTCCGGGCGGCGCTGCTTGCCGCGATCGAGGCGGCCTGCGTGCGCAGTCGCGAGCTGGGCGCGAGCAACGGATAGGAGGCAACCACGACGAACACGACATATCACACGGACCCAGGGCGGGTTATGTGGGGTGCATCTATCGCTTCAGCCCCACTAGTACCGCTACTCTCCTCACAGCACGTGCGTGTCCCGTCCGTCGGTGGGGAAGCCGACGCACTGACACGTGCCGAAGGTGTCGGTGAGACATGAGCACGTCTGCACAACGCGGACCTGGCAAGCCCGCGGAACCGTCTGGAGTCCATCCGGTCGATCCCGTGCTTGCCGAGGTGAAGTTCTTGACCGTGGCGGAGGTCGCCGGGGTCATGCGCGTGTCCAAGATGACGGTGTACCGCATGGTGCACAGTGGCGACCTGCCCGCGGTGCGGGTGGGTCGGTCCTTCCGCGTCCCCGAGAAGGCGGTGCACGACTACCTGCGTGCCGCGTTCATCGAGGCCGGCTGAGCCGCACGGACCGCGGGCCGGAACCCGCCGGGTAGGCTGCCGGAAGACCTCCGGCGTGCGCGTTCTTCGCGCGCCGGTTCCACCACGAGCTGTGCCCGGTGTCGTGCCGGGCAATGATGAGGTTTCGCATGGGTTCTGTCATCAAGAAGCGGCGCAAGCGGATGGCCAAGAAGAAGCACCGCAAGCTGCTGAAGAAGACTCGCGTCCAGCGTCGTAACAAGAAGTAGCGCACGCAGCGGGGGCCAGCGTGTCCAGCGTCGTCCTGATCACCGGCGTCAGCCGGCATCTCGGCGCTCGCCTGGCCGAGCAGTTGGCCGACGACCCGGCGATCGACCGGGTGATCGGGATCGACGCCACCGCGCCGCGCAAGGCCGATCTCGAGCGCCTCGGCCGCACCGAATTCGTCCGCGCCGACATTCGCAATCCGCTGATCGCCAAGGTGATCGCCCAGGCACAGGTCGACACCGTCGTGCACGCCGCAGCGCTGGATGCCACCACCGGGTCCCTGGGCGGCGTCGGTGCCCGCGTGTCGCCGAAGGATCACGACGTCGTCGGCACGATGCAGCTGCTGGCCGCGTGCCAGAAGTCCGACACGGTCAGCCGGGTGGTGGTGAAGTCCACGACCGCTGTGTACGGGTCCGGTCCGGGCGACCCGGCTGTGTTCACCGAGGACATGCATGCGACCGGTCATGCCCCCTGCGGGTACGCGAAGGGCGCCGTCGAGGTCGAGGGTTACGTCCGCGGCTTCATGCGCCGGCGCCCGGACATCACTGTGACGATCCTGCGCTACGCGAGCCTGATCGGCCCGACCATCGAGTCACCGCTCACCCGCTACCTGGCCATGCCGCTGGTCCCCACGTCGATCGGCTTCGACCCGCGCCTGCAGTTGTTGCACGAGGCCGACGCCGTCGAAGTGCTTCGGCACGCTGCCGTAGCCGAGCATCCGGGCGTCTTCAACGTCGCCGCGGACGGCGTCGTGCTGCTCTCGCAAGCGGTGCGGCGGGCCGGTCGGCTGCGGCTGCCGGTGCCGGCACCGGCGATCTCGTTCGTCGGCGGGCTGGTCCGCAACAGCGGTGTCGTCGAGTTCAGCGCCGAGCAGGCGAGCTTCCTCAACTACGGCCGCGTCGTCGACACCGCGCGGCTGCGCGAGGGCTTCGGCTACCTGCCGCGCTTCAGCACCCAGCAGGCATTGGCGTCTTACCTGGACGCGCTGCCGGGCCTGCGGGGTCTGCCCGGCCTGCCGGGCCTCGGTGCCGGGGCGCTGCGCGCGGTGGAGTCGCTCGCCGGCCGGCTGGCCCGGGTGGTGTGACGATGGACGAGGCCCGAGTCATCCCGTTGCACGGCGACGACCAGCCTCCGCGCCGCCGCGGCTCCGGCCGGCGTCCGGCGGCCGTGCCGAACGCCGAGGCCTCGATCCACTCGTTGAGCGCCGCCGAGCCGGTCCGGCCACCCGCCGGCGACGTGCCCGGCTGGGAGCGCCGCGTCGCTGACGGCCTGGCGTTCCTGCGCCGGCGGATTGCCGGCGACTACGCCGTCGACGACTTCGGTTTCGACGCCGACCTGACCGAGAACGTCGTCATCCCGTTGTTCAAGCCGCTGTACGACCGCTGGTTCCGTGTCGAGGTGAACGGGATCGACAACGTGCCGTCCGACGGCGGCGCGCTGCTCGTGGCCAACCACGCCGGCGGGTTGTGGGCCCTCGACGCGGCAATGACGGCCGTCGCCGTGCACGAGGAGCATCCCGCCGGGCGGCACCTGCGGATGCTCGGTGCGGATCTGGTATTCGGGACGCCCGGCGTGGGGGCGCTGGCGCGCAAGACCGGCGCGACCCTCGCGTGCAATCCGGACGCGGAGCGACTGCTGGCCGCGGGCGAGCTCGTCGGCGTGTGGCCGGAAGGCTTCAAGGGCATCGGCAAGCCGTATCGCGACCGCTATCGGCTGCAGCGATTCGGGCGCGGCGGATTCGTGCACGCCGCACTCAAGAGTGGCGTGCCGATCGTGCCGGTCTCTGTCGTCGGCTCCGAGGAGATCCACCCCGTACTGGCCAACGCCAAGACCCTGGCGCGCATCCTCGACCTGCCGTACTTCCCCATCACGCCCACCTTCCCGTGGCTCGGGCCACTCGGGCTGGTCCCGCTGCCGAGCAAGTGGTACATCCAGTTCGGCGAGCCGATCCCGACTGCGGGCCTCGGGCAGGATCACGCCGACGATCCGGTCGTGCTGTTCGAGCTGACCGACCGCGTGCGGGAGACGATCCAGAGCACCCTGAACCGGCTGCTCGTGCAGCGCCGCTCGGTCTGGCGCTAGCGCTCGCCAGACACTCGAGCCTCGCCAGGCAAAGGTGGGCGCGATGACCTACCACGTTGCACAATCGACACATGTGGCGAACGGCGGCAACCGACGGCGTCATCGCTGTGCACTTCGGCTACCTCGCGTACCTGGTTGTCGGAGGCTTCCTCGCCTGGCGCTGGCCGAAGACGATCGGCCTGCATGTGATCGCCGCGATATGGGCCGGCTTGATCGTCGGCACGCACGTCCCGTGTCCGCTGACGGCGCTGCAGAACACCCTGCGCCAGCAATCCGGCGAGCATCCACTGGCGGACAGCTTCATCAATGTCTATGTCCGTGGCCACGTCTTTCCCACTGACGCCGTCGGCGTCGCGCAGGGCCTGGTTGGCGGAATCGTCCTCGCGTCCTGGGCCGGTTTCCTGCTGCGGCAGCACAACGCCCGGGTAGCCGGGTCAGTGGCGACGTAGCAGGGTGCGCCGGGCCACGGCCGCCGCGAGCGCGGCCTGTCGATCCCGATCCCGCTCCCTCTCCCTCCGTACCGCCATGCCGGCCGCGGCGCCGCCGGCGAGCGCGCCGAGACCGAGTGCCGTCGGGATGCCGATCTTCGCCGCCTTGCGGCCGGTACGGAAGTCGCGGATCTCCCAGCCGTGCAGCTTCGCCTCGGCCCGCAGCGCGGAGTCCGGATTCACCGCGACGGCGCGGCCGACGAGCGACAGCATCGGCACGTCGTTGATCGAGTCTGAGTAGGCGGCGCACCGGGCCAGATCGAGGCCTTCAGCCTGGGCGAGCGCACGCACCGCGTCGGCCTTCGCCTCGCCGTGCAGTACCTCGCCGATCAGCCGTCCGGTGTAGACGCCGTCGACGGACTCGGCGACGGTCCCGAGTGCGCCGGTCAGCTTGAGCCGGTGGGCGATGATCGTTGCCAGCTCCACCGGGGTTGCGGTCACCAGCCAGACACGGTGGCCGGCGTCGAGGTGCTGCATCGCGAGCGCATGGGTGCCCGACCACACCCGGTCGGCCATCTCCTCGTCATAGATCTCCTCGCCGAGCGCGACGATCTCGCCGACCTTTTTGCCGGCGACGAACGCCAGCGCCGAGTCGCGAGTGGTGTGCATGTCGCGGTGGTTCTCGCCGCGCATCCGCAACCGGGTCTGGCGCAGCGTAAAGCCGACAAGATCACGCCACGAGAAGAACTTGCGCGCCGCCATGCCCTTGGCGAAATGAAAGATCGACGCGCCCATCATCATCGTGTTGTCGACATCGAAGAACGCCGCCGCGCTCACGTCGGCAGGCACCTGACGGGCCAGATCGAGCTCGCGGAACGTGGGCTCGTTCACCGGACCAGACTAGCTACGGTCCGTGACAGCCCGGTTAATGGCAGCCGCCGCGCAACCACCGCGCAACCGCCGGCTTCGTCTTGATCACGGGACTGAGGCGGGGCGTTCCCGGCTGGTGTCGGTGCGCTCGGAAAACGCCGGCACCGCACGGTCAAACGCAGCCGGCGCCTCGCGTCGCAGAGGCGCGTCACGGGAAAGAACGAAAGGTCGGTAGAACGGCTGCACCAGCTCAGATCTTGATGCAGATTCCGAGAAGGGACAGCAGGCAGGTCGGAGGTGCGCTCGGCCCGCTGGGTGCGGTGCTCGTGTGCGGTAGCAGCGTCGGGACCTGGACCGTCACGGACGGCAAGGGCAGGTTGGGCAGCGTCAGACCACCGGAGCTGCCGCTCGTGCCCGTGCTGCCCGGGGTCGTATTCGTCGCTGCGCCCGTGCCGGCTCCGGTCCCGGTCCCGGTTCCTGTGCTCGGCTGCGAGCCGGTCGCCGGAGCGTTCGGATGCGTGGACGTCTTGGGCTTGCCGTGCGGCGCGCCGGTGGACGGCGTCGTCGTTCCGGGTCCCGACGGCCTCGACGGCGCCGGGGGCAGGGTGCACACCGGTCCGGGCACCGGGCCGAGGGCGTCGGTCGGTGCGCTCGCGAGCGAGCTGCAGCCGATCATCCGCTGCAGCGCGCCGGCCCGGGTGAGGGCGTCGCTGACCAGCTGCGCCGAGGACGCGGCGCGGTCGTGCAGGGCGCCGGCAGGCAGTCGGCTGACGATCGCCTGCAGTTTCGTGAGCTGTCCGGGCGACCAGCTGGTGAGTACGCCCAAGGAATCAGTGGAGCCGTTGCGGACGGCCTGGCCGCCGAGCAGCTGCGCGGCGGCGCGGACGTCGGAGTCGGCCGAACCGAGTGTGCTGGTGATGAGCGTCGCGGTGTGCGGGTTCACCCCTCCGGCGGCGGACGGGCCGGCGCCCAGCGCCGATGCCGACGTGCGATTGAGCAGGTCGGTCACCTCGTCGGCGCGGGTGGAGGCGAAGGACAGGTACTGCTTGCCGCGCGCCGTGCCGCCGGCGGTTAGTGACAGCTGCACGTTCTCATTGGCGCGTTTGAGCGCGTAGAGGGTGTCGCCCGGCAGTGCCTTCTTGCTGACCCACACGGCGCCGCCGAGTAGCAGCGCGAACACGGCCACGACGGCCGTGACGATCGCCAGTGGACGGCCCAGGGAAAGCCGACGAACCTGTCCGGCGATGGTGCCGAACCGCTGGGCCAACGAGCGAGGCTCGGGTTCGACGGCGACCACGGCCGCCGGGTGCTCACTGTGCGTGCCCTCGGCGACCAGTCGGGGTGCGACGGCGACCAGCTGAGCACGCAGCTCGGCGCGGAAGTGGGCCCGGGGGGCGGGAGCGGGCTCGAGCTCGCGCAGCTCCGCGACGAGCTGCCGGATACGCGGATCCGCCGACCGCTCGGGATCCTCGTACCTCCGCAGGGATGCGCTCAGCATCGAGACGCGATGCTCAGCCATGATGGACATCCCTCGAGCCGACTAGACACTCTGCGTAACTGGATCGGGCAGGCGATGACGATTCGCGCACGATCACCTGCTCGGCGTTCACCGTCTTCAACGACGGGACGGCACTTTCGTTACGAAGCGTCGGGTCGGTGATCATCGCATCTCGCTACTGATCAGTTCGGCGAGCTTGCGCACCGCCCGATGCTGCAGCGCCTTGATCGCGCCGTCGTTCTTGCCCATGACGGCGGCGGTCTCGCTGACCGAGAAGCCCTGGATGAACCGCAGCATGACGCACTCGCGCTGCTCGTTACCCAATTGCCGGACGGCCGCCATCAGGTACTCGGAGTCGAGCGTGTCGAGCACGGCCGATTCGGGGCTCGGTTCACGGTCGTTGCCCTCGATGGTGTCGGCCGTGGTGATCTCGAGGCGGTGCCGAGCCGACTTCATGTGATCGAGCACGATGTTGCGGGCGATGGTGATGAACCAGGCGCCGATGTCGCGGCCCTGGTAGCTGATCGTGCTGATGCGCCGGAGCGCGCGCAGGAACGTCTCGCTGGTGAAGTCCTCGGCGAGGGCGCGGTCGTTCACACGGAAATAGACGAAGCGGAAAACGGTGTCCACGTAGCGGTCGTAGAGCTGGCCGAACGCCTCGCCGTCGCCGTCCTGCGCCAGGCGCACCAGAGCCCACGTCTCGACGTGCTGCTCGTCGATAACGCCCGGCTCGCCCGCTTCGGGCGCGGGCGCCGAGCCGCCGCGCACCCCGCCGGCGCCGCCCCGGCTACGACTGGTCTTGTGGGGCACCGCGCCGACGTCGATCGCCATGGCCATCGGTTCGGGCAGCGCACCACCGGCGACTGCGAACGCCGGGCGCGTACCCATCGCGGCGAGTACGTCGTTGACCAATCCGGCGAGCACCCGCAGCCCGGACCCGGAGTCGGCAGACCCGGGATACGGCGAAGCTGGGCGTGGCATTCGTCGGGACCCTTCGGGGGGACTGTCGGCACCGGCGCGTGAAGACCGCGCTAACGTTACCTGCG
>JAODNL010000420.1 GCA_025465405.1 Pseudonocardiales bacterium
TGAGCAGACCGAACGCGGACACGTTGCCCGGATTCGGCGGCACCAGTACGCCACGCAGGCCCAGGATGTCGACGAGCCGGCACAGCAGCAGTGACCCCGAACCGCCGAACGTCGTGAGCGTGAAGTCGCGAACGTCGAGGCCCCGCTTGACGGTGATCTGGCGCAGCGCGTTTGCCTGGTTCCACGCGGAGATCTCCAGGACGCCGGTGGCGCACGCCTCGACGGACAGGCCCAACTTGCTCGCGAACGCGACGAGCCCACCGCGCGCCGCGCCGACGTCCAGTGGCACCTCACCGCCGAGCAGGTGCGGTGGGATGCGGCCGAGCACGAGGTGGGCATCGGTGATCGTGACGTCGGTGCCACCTGCGCCGTAGCAGAGCGGGCCGGGATCCGCGCCGGCCGACTGCGGTCCGACCTTGAGCGCGCCCTCCGGTGAGATCCAGGCGATCGACCCGCCGCCCGCGCCCACCGTGACGACGTCGATCATCGGGATCTTCGACGGGTACGCGCCGACCGTGCCTTCAGTTGTGAGCGTGGGCTCGCCATCGAGGACCACCGACACGTCGGTCGACGTGCCCCCGCCGTCGCACGTGAGCACCTTGTCGAAGCCGGCCGTCGTCGCGATCAGCGCCGCGCCCAGCGCACCGGCCGCGGGTCCACTGAGCACCGTCGTGATCGGCTGGTGCACGACCTCATCGGCGGACAGCACGCCGCCGTTGGACTTCATCACGTAGAACGGCAGCGGATGGCTGGCGACCGCGATGAGCCGATCGCTGATCGCACGCACGTATTGCGCGACCTTCGGCTTCACCGCGGCGTCGACGAGCGTTGTCATCGAGCGCTCGTACTCGCGATACTCGCGCAGCACCTGCGACGAGATCGACACGACCGCCTTGGGATGCTCGCGGGCCAGCACGTCCCGCATCCGCTCCTCGTGGTCGGGATTGGCATAGGCGTGCAGGAAGCAGACGCCCAGGGTGTCGATGCCGCGGTCACGGAACCAGCGGGCAGTCTCGACGGCCCGCTGCTCATCGAATGCGCGGAGCTCGATGCCGGTGTGGTCGAGGCGGCCGCCGACCGTCTTGACCAGATGCGCCGGGACGATCCGCGGCGGCTTGACCCAGAAATACGAATTGCCGTAGCCGTCGGGCACCGACTGCCGCGCGATCTCGAGGATGAACTCGTACCCCTCGGTGGTGATGAAACCCAGCTCGCCGACCTTGCCCTCGAGCAGCAGGTTGGTGGCGACCGTCGTGCCGTGGCTGACCGCGGCGATGTCGTCGCCTTCTGCTCCCAGCAGATCGAGCATCTTGTGGATGCCGGCGATGAATCCCGCGGCCGGATCGGTTGGCGTCGACGGCGTCTTCGTGGTGGTCAGCCGGCCCGTGCGCTCGTCGAAGGCAACGACGTCGGTGAACGTGCCGCCGGTGTCGATCCCGATGCGGATGTGGCCCGTCACTGCGTGGCCCACCGCCATCGCCGTCGCTGTCGCTCGATGCTCATGCGACGAGTCAACTGGGGGGGCTCGCCGAACTCGTCGGCGATGTTTGCCGAAAGCTGGACGGCGTCGCCGGAGATGGGGAGGCTTTGCACGCGGATTCGTCGCTAACCGGGTCGCAATAGCGGCGAATCCAGGTGCAAAGTCGCCGTCTCGACGCGGTCGTCCAACCTGGTCGTCATCCCGGGGCGCAGGCGTCGAGCACGCTCTGCGCCATGTCCATCGCGGCCGCGGGGTCGGCGTCCGGGTTGCCGACGCGCTCCGAGTCGAAGTTGAGGTCGAGGAACACCTCGTCGACGCCGGCGTCGGCGAACAGGTCCAGGTCCGTGCGGATCTGGTCGAGCGAGCCGTGCAGCGGGGCGCGGTCCGCGCCGTCGACCGCTGCCTCGCGAAGTGCCGTCACCCCGCGCACCACGCACCGGACGGCGTCCCGCGGCTTGCCGGCCTCCTCCGCGGCGGTGCGCACGACCACGACAGCGGCGCGGACGTCGTCGAGACCGACGCGGCTGCTACTGATCCAGCCGTCGCCGCGGGCACCCGCGCGCCGCAGCGCCGGCTCCGCCGTGCCGCCGAGCAGCAGCGGCGGACGCGGACGCTGCACGGGCATCGGGCCGACATGCGACCGCGGCACGGTGTAGAACTCGCCGTCGAACGAGACCGGATCCTGGGTCAGCAGCGCGTCCAGGCAGTCGAGCCACTCCTCGTACCGGCGGCGGCGCCCCCGCATCGGCACTCCTGCCGCCGCGTATTCGTCCGCCGACCAGCCGAGGCCGACGCCCGCGTCCAGCCGGCCGTTGGACAGCACGTCGAGGGCCGCGAACTGCTTCGCGAGTATCGCCGGCGCGTAGTACGGGCCGTTGACGATGGCGAGTCCGAGCCGGACGCGGGTCGTGACGGCCGCCGCGAACCCGAGCAGGACGATCGGATCCAGCACGCTTCGGTAGACCGGTGCCAGCTCAGAGGTCGTGGGATAGAGCACGCGCTGGAAGGTCCACAGGCCCCGGTAGCCGCGCTCGTCGGCGGCGCGCGCGATCGTCGCGACATTTTCGGGTGTCGCCCACGAGCCGGAGATAGGAATCGCGAATCCGAGGTCCATGAAGAATGCCTACCAGACGGGCTCGACGGGCGACGGCGTCAGTGGCACCGTTTCCTGTGCGGTCCAAAGCACATGGCCGATCGGGGGTTATCGGGTGGCGACTCAGCTCCAACACGGCGCCGAGGCCGGCGCAACCGGCCGGCATGCCGCGCACCGCACCCGCACTCGGATCGCCGTGCGCGCGCTCGCCGTGGTGGCGCTCGTCGCGCTCGCGGTCCTTGTCTGGGGAGGCTATGACCGCGGCTGGCGGTGGACCGGCCTCAACCCGAACATCACGCTGTGGGACTGGCTGCAGGTGCTGGCCCTGCCACTCGCGCTCGGTGTGACGCCGCTGCTATGGCACCATCGGCAGCGCCTCTCGCGTAACCACCGGACCGCGATGGTCGCGCTGCTGCTCGGCTTCGCGGCGCTCGCGTCGGCCGGCTACCTGGTGCCGATGTCCTGGACGGGCTTCACCGGCAACACGCTGTGGGACTGGCTCGAGCTCGCCCTGCTTCCGCTCGTCGTCGCGACCGCCTCCGTGTGGGCCGGCATCGGTGCGATCCGCCGCAAGCACCTGGTCACGAGCGGGATCGCAGCCGTAGGTCTCCTCGTCCTCGTGGTGTGCGGCTACCTGGTGCCGTGGTCGTGGACCGGGTTCACCGGGAACACGGCTTGGGACTGGATCAAGTTGCTGCTGCTGCCGCTGATCGTGCCGTGCGTGCTGGTGCCCGTGGCCACAAGGCAACTCGGCGACCGGTACGGGCCGCCACCCACCCGCGCCGTCGATCACTGACGATCAGTCGACGATGTCGTCCGGCTTGCCGCCGTGCGGGAAGGACGTCGCCGCCTCGCCGAGCAGCGCGTCGGCGTGCCGCCGGATCAGGGTGAGGTTGCGGTCGGCGAGGTGGTCGAAGGGCTGCGGTACCGACGAGCCGGGCGTCATCGACGCGAGCGCGGTGGCGGGATCGAGTCGCGCCGACACCCAGCACTCGTGCGACGCCGCGCGCGCAACCACATCGGCGATAGGCGTGACGATCATCGAGTTGCCGAAGTAGATGACGCCCGCCGGGTCGACGCCGGTGGCGTTCGCGCCGATCACGTACACGTGGTTGTCGTACGCGCGGGCCCGATTCGTCAGCTCCCAGAGATCGGCCGAGCGCAGCAGCGCGGACGGCCGGCAGATGATCTCCGCGCCCCTGATCGCGGTGATCCGAGACAGCTCGGGGTAGTCGCCGTCGAAGCAGATGATCAACCCGATCTTGCCGAGCGGCGTGTTCACCACGCAGATGTCCGAACCGGGCGTGACCCAGCCGCCACGGTCGGACCGCTCGCCGCCGAACGGGTGC
>JAODNL010000427.1 GCA_025465405.1 Pseudonocardiales bacterium
GCAGCTCGGCCACGATCATCACCTGGCGCGGCTTGGCGATCGGGCCGATCTCGCTCGCGACGTGGTCGCGCAGGATCTTGATCAGCTGCTGACCCTCGGCTTCCTCGGTCGGACCACCACCGCGCAAGATCACGAACGCGACGATGCCCTGACCGGTGGTCGCGTCGGTCGCGCCGACGACAGCGGCCTCGGCGACCGACGAATGCGACACGAGCGCGGACTCGACCTCGGTGGTGGAGATGCGGTGCCCCGACACGTTCATCACGTCGTCGACGCGGCCGAGCAGCCACAGATCGCCGTCCTCGTCCTTCTTCGCCCCGTCGCCGGCGAAGTAGTAGCCCTGCTCGGCGAACCGCGACCAGTAGGTCTCCTTGTACCGTTCGGGATCGCCCCAGATACCGCGGAGCATCGCGGGCCAGGGCTCGGTGAGCACGAGGAAACCGCCGCCGCCGTTGGGCACCGGCTTGCCGTCGTTGTCAACCACGTCGGCGCCTATGCCTGGCAGCGGACGGGTGGCCGAACCCGGCTTGGCGACAGTGACACCCGGCAGCGGGCTGATCATGATCGCGCCCGTCTCGGTCTGCCACCACGTGTCGACGACCGGCACCCGATCGCCACCGATGACCCGGCGGTACCAGATCCAGGCCTCGGGGTTGATCGGCTCGCCCACGGATCCGAGCAGGCGCAGCGAGGAGAGGTCGTACTTGGCCGGAATCTCCTCGCCCCACTTCATGAACGTGCGGATCGTGGTCGGCGCCGTGTACAAGATATTGATCTTGTACTTCTGGATCATCTCCCACCAGCGACCCTCGTGCGGCGTGTTGGGCGTGCCCTCGTACATGAACGAGGTCGCCCGGTTCGCGAGTGGGCCGTACACGATGTAGCTGTGCCCAGTGACCCAGCCGATGTCCGCGCCGCACCAGTAGACGTCCTGGTCCGGCTTGATGTCGAAGACCGCGTGATGGGTGAAGGCCACCTGGGTCAGGTAGCCGCCGGAGGTGTGCAGGAAGCCCTTCGGCTTCCCGGTCGTTCCCGAGGTGTACATGACGTAGAGGGGATGCTCGGCGTCGAACGACTCGGGCTTGTGCTCGACCGACTGCTTCGCGACGACGTCGTGCCACCACACGTCGCGTCCGTCGGTCCACGCGACTTCCTGGCCGGTGCGTCGCACGACGAGCACCGACCGCACATCCGGACACTTCTCCAGCGCCTCGTCCACCGCCGGCTTCAGCGCTGATGCGGTTCCGCGGCGGTATCCCCCGTCGGCGGTGATCACGATCCGGGCGTCGCAATCGAGAATGCGGTCGGTGAGCGCGGTGGCGGAGAAGCCCCCGAACACGACCGTGTGCGGCGCACCGAGGCGCGCGCAGGCCAGCATCGCGATCACCGTCTCCGGGATCATCGGCATGTAGATCGCCACCCGATCACCGGTCTTGATCCCGAGTTCGACCAGCGCGTTGGCCGCCTTGCAGACCTCGTCCGTGAGCTCGGCGTAGGTGAGCGTGCGGGTGTCGCCCGGTTCGCCCTCCCAGTAGTACGCGACCTGATCCCCGTGGCCGGACTCGACGTGCCGGTCGAGGCAGTTGTAGGCGACGTTCAGCGTGCCGCCGACGAACCACTTCGCAAACGGTGCATCCGACCAGTCGAGGACCTGCGACCACTGGCTGGACCAGGCCAAACGCTCGGCCTGCCTCTCCCAGAACCCCAGCCGGTCCGCCGCCGCCTCGTCGTACGCCGACGCGGTGACGTTTGCCGCGGCGGCGAACTCGGGCGGCGGCGGGAAGCGGCGCTCCTCGCGGGAGAGGTTGGAGATGGTCTCGGTCATATCTCAGAACCTAGCGCGGGAACGTCGGGAAGACGACGCGCCTGGCGGTCGCATTCATGACGCCGGCGAGCGAGCCGTACCAGGCGCACGCGGCAGTGACGAGTCCTAGCCAGCCGCCGAGTTTCGTCCACCCGGTGGAGGTCGCGAACTCGCCGACCGTGAGCGCCACGAAGGTCAGCGTCAAGAACACGAACACCGCCAGGACGACGGCCGACACGCGGGTCGCGGCGATGACCATGTAGGCGGTGAAAATCGCCCACACCAGCAGGTACAGGCCCAGCGCGTGGTGGACGTCGTTGGTGCTGGCCTTCGAGGCCGTCCAACCCGGCACGACGTGGTTCACGAGGTACCAGTACGACAGCCAGAAGGCGCCGAAGGACGAGAACGCGAGCGCGCCGAACGTGTTGCCCTTGGCGAACTCCCACATGCCGGCGAGCAACTGCGCGATGCCGCCGTAGAAGATGGCGAGCCCCAGTACGCCGGTGACGACCGTGCCGGACACCATGTTGGTGTTGACGACGGACAGGAAGAAGGTCGTGCCGGCAAATGCGGCGAGACCGAGCGGGCCTGGGTCGGCGATCGCGGCGCCGACCGTGGTCGCGGGAGTGCTCGCGACCTCGTGCCGCGCTCCGACGGCTGGATCGTTCTCTCTGATCGTGGACATCTGCAGCTCCTCTCGAGCGACCGAGCAGGACTGCTCGGGCGACGCCATCCGGAAAGATCCGGTTAAGCCGAAGGTGCCAGTGAGCCAGCTGATGCCGCAGCAGATTGCGGCCATGATTCGGCAGGTGCCGCGTACGCGTCGCCAAAAGGCCGGATGCCTGCGACGAGCGGTCGGTTCAGGTCGACGAGCGGTCGAAGTCGCGGATCTCGGCGGCGAGGGATTCGGGCGCGTGCAGCTGCACCATCACCCGTCCGACGTCAGGTGGCACCCGGTGTCGGGTGGCCAGCGAGACGATCGTCATCACCGCAAACGTCAACGGCACCGCCCACGCTGCCGGCTGCTCCAGCAGCGCCCCGAGCCACCCGCGTTTGATCTCGGGCG
>JAODNL010000449.1 GCA_025465405.1 Pseudonocardiales bacterium
GCCGCAGTTGCGCGAGTTCCTCGCCGCGGTCGTTCAGGCCGGCCGCGACGCCGGTCTGACCGGTGCCGTCGCGGAGCCCGAACCGGCGGACGAGCCCGTCGAAGAGCCCGAGGACCCACGCTTCGTCGAGGCCGAGCAGGCCCTGCAGGACGGTGACTATCCGCTCGCGGCCCAGCGCTACCAGGCGATTCTCGACGCCGAGCCGGCGAATACCGAGGCCGGTCTCGCACTGCGCCAGGTACGACTGCTCGAGCGCGTCGAATCGCACGATGCCTCCGCGGTCGAGCGGGCCGCCGCGGCGCCGGACGACGTCGACGCGCAGCTCGCCGCGGCCGACCTGGAGCTGGCCGGCAACGATGCCGACGCGGCGTTCGCGCGGCTGATCGGGCTGTTGCAGCGGACATCCGGTGACGAGCGGGAGAGCGTCCGGCAGCGACTGCTCGAGTACTTCGAACTGCTCGGCGCCGAAGACCCGCGCGTCGCGCCTGCACGACGGGAGATGGCTCGGGTGCTTTTCTGATCGTGATGAGCCGTCAGAGCCGTTACGAGACCCGCACCGACGAAGCTGATTTGCGCCGCGTCCGGCAGTTGGTTGCCGCCAGCGAGGGCGATCCGCTGGCGCCGTTCGCGTTACGCCCCGAGAAGAGCTACGTCTTCGCGTCTGGTGGTGCCGCAGCGATCGGCTACCGCATCCGGCTGGGTACGGCTGTCGCCAGCGGTGATCCGGTGGGCTCGAGTGAAGCCTGGCCCGCGGCGATCGAGGCGTTCGTGTGCGACGCGCGCAGCAAGCGTTTGCGCGTCGCGGTGATCGGCGCCGGCGAGCGGGCGCGGCCGCTGTGGGCGCAGTACCACCTCAGCGGCGTGCCGATCGGCCGTGACGTCGTCGTACCGGCCGCCGAATTCACCGTGCAGGGCCGCCGATTTCGCAACCTGCGTCAGGCGATCCAGCGCTCGCACAACATGGGCGTCAAGGTCGAGTTCGCCCGCGAGGGCGAGCTCTCGACCGACCAGGTGGAGGAGCTGCGCTCGTTGATGAAGCGCTCGCGCCGTGACGACAGCCGGGGCTTCTCGATGATCCTCGGCCGGCTGTTCAACGGCGACGCGCCGGACGCGCTGATCGCCGTCGCGCGCGACGCCCACGGCTGCGCCGTGGCTGCGCATCGCTACCTCTGGGCCGGCCGTCGCGACCTGTCACTGGACCTGCCGGTCCGCTCATCCACCGCACCCAACGGCGTGGACGAGCGGCTGATCGCCGATGTGGTCCAGTGGAGCTCCGAGAACGGCGTCGAGCGGGTGTCGCTCGCCTTCGCGCCGTTCCCGGAGCTGTTCGTCGACCGCAACCACCTGCGCGTGCCAGGCAAGGTGGCCTATGCCGCGGTTCACCTGCTGGACCCGCTCATCAGCGTCGAGCGGCTCTACCGCTACCTCCGCAAGTTCCACGCTTTCGGCCAGCAGCGATACGTCATGCTCCGCCGGCGCCAGATCGTGATCGTCGCGCTGGCGTTGCTGCTGCTGGAGTTCAGTTGACCGTGTGCGGCATCAAGGCGTTCTCGGGGATCACGCCCAGGCGCCCGGACTGGTAGTCCTCGATCGCCTGGACGAGCTCCTCCTTGGTGTTCATCACGAACGGCCCGTAGTGCGCGACCGGCTCGCGGATCGGCCGGCCGCCGAGCAGCAGCACCTCGAACGCGGGACGGTTGGAGTCCTGGTTCGTCGCTGCCGCGAGCGTGATGCGGTCGCCGGCGCCGAAGACCGCCAACTGGCCGCCGTGGACCGGGCGTCCCTCGGCCCCGACCGTGCCGTTCCCGGAGAGCACGTACACGAGCGCGTTGTATTCCGGCTGCCACGGCAGCGACAGCTGCGCGCCGGGCTGCACCGTGGCGTGCGCCAAGGTGATCGGCGTGTGGGTGGCGCCGGGACCGCCGTGCCCGTCGATCGCACCGGCGATGATCCGGACCAGCGCGCCGCCGTCAGCCGACGCGACCAGGGTCGAGTCGCCGCCTTCGATGGCCTGGTACCTCGGCGCCGAGAACTTGTCCTTGGCGGGGAGGTTCACCCAGAGCTGCATGCCGTGGAACACGCCGCCGGAGACGACGAGCTCCTCCGGCGGGGTCTCGATGTGCAGCACCCCCGCTCCGGCCGTCATCCACTGCGTGGCGCCGTTGTTGATGACGCCGCCGCCGCCGTGGCTGTCCTGGTGCTGGAACGTGCCGTCGATGATGTAGGTGACGGTCTCGAAGCCCCGATGCGGGTGCCAGTTCGTGCCCTTCGGCTCGCCCGGCGCGTAGTCGACCTCGCCCATCTGATCCATGTGCACGAAAGGATCGAGATCCTGGGTCGAGACGCCGGCGAACGCGCGCACGACCGGGAAGCCCTCGCCCTCGAAGCCGCGCGGGCCGGTGGCCACCTGGCGGACCGGCCGTTCGGTGTCGCCCAGGGCGGCCACGGCGATGCGAGGCAGTGTCAATGTGTCGGCGGTGACGGCTGGCATGACGTCCTCCAAAAGTAGTTGCAGAATCAACTGTATCGAGAGAACGCGCCCGCGGGACCGGTCATTCCCCGCCGGCGTAGCGCAGCCAGAGCGCGCCTAGCGGCGGGACGCGCAGCGTGACGGACGCAGGCAGGCCGTGCCACGGTTGCGCCACGGCCTCGACCCCGCCGAAGTTCCCGACACCCGAACCGAAGTACGTTTCGGCGTCGGTGTTGACGATCTCGTCCCACCGCCCGGCCACGGGGACCCCGATCCGATAGCCCTCGTGGGCGACCGCGGAGAAGTTCGCCACGCACGCCAGCACCGAGCCGTCGTCGCCGAAGCGTAGGAACGAATACACATTGCCCTGCGCGTCGTTCGCGTCGATCCATCGGAACCCGGTGGGCAGGCTGTCGCGAGACCAGAGTGCGGGCGTCTCGCGGTACACCCGGTTGAGGTCGCCGATCAGCCGCGCGACGCCGCGGTGGTCCGGCCCGTCGAGCAGCCACCAGTCCAGCGAGCGGCTCTCGGACCACTCGGTGCCCTGCGCGAACTCCTGACCCATGAACAGCAGTTGCTTGCCGGGGTGCGCCCACATATACGCGTACAGCGTGCGCAGCGTGGCCATCTGCTGCCAGCGGTCACCCGGGATCTTGCTGAGCAGCGAGCCCTTGCCGTGCACCACCTCGTCGTGTGACACCGGCAGCACGAAGTTCTCGGAGTACGCATACATCATCGAGAACGTCAGCTCGTTGTGGTGGTACTGCCGGTGGATGGGTTCGTGCGAGATGTAGCTCAGGGTGTCGTGCATCCACCCCATGTCCCACTTGAAGCCGAACCCGAGGCCGCCGTGGTCGACTCGACGCGAAACCCCCGGCCACGCCGTCGACTCCTCCGCGACGATGAGCACACCGGGATGTTCGGCGTACGCATTGGTCGTGAGCTGCTGCAGGAAAGTGACCGCCTCGAGGTTCTCCCGGCCCCCCTTCACGTTCGGCAGCCATTCGCCGGGCTCGCGGGAGTAGTCGAGGTAGAGCATCGAAGCCACCGCATCGACCCGGAGGCCGTCTGCGTGATAGCGCCCGAGCCA
>JAODNL010000339.1 GCA_025465405.1 Pseudonocardiales bacterium
TTGGGACCGAATCCGCTGACGTAGATGTCGGGCGTGGTGTCGGGCATAGTGTAGATGCGCGCGTTCTCGACCGTGTAGTGCAATCCGTGGTGATCGACGAAATCACCGCTCCACAGACTACGAATCACCGCGACGGCCTCCTCGAGCATCTGCAGTCGGACGTCGGTGTCCGGCCAGCGGGCGCCGGTGATGTGTTCGTTGAGCGCCTCGCCCGACCCGACGCCGAGCGTGAACCGTCCACCGGTCAGCACCGCACTGGTGGCGGCAGCCTGTGCGATGACGGCGGGATGAGTGCGGATCGTCGGGCAGGTCACCGCCGTCGTGATCGGCAGCGAACACACCTGCGCGATCGCTGCGATCACCGACCACACGAAGGCACTCTGACCCTGTTCGTCATTCCACGGATGGAAGTGATCGGAGATCCACAGCGACTCGAATCCGGCGTCCTCTGCCCGTCGAGCCTGCTCGATCAACTCCGCGGGGCTGTACTCCTCGCACGACAGGAAGTAGCCGATCTTCATCTGGTCACCCACTCGATCGTCGTCCAGCGTTGTGGGCAAACCTTCCCGTCGACTGCGCGAAGTATGCGTGCCCCGACGATCTCGTCGTTTCACCGAGCAGATCGGGTTTACGCGAACGTGTACTGCGACGCCATCGAGCAGGAGCTCTACCGATGGCTCGATGCTGCACTCAGCGGGCATGACCGGGCGGAGATCACCGCGTTCCTGTAGGCCCTCGTGGCTTGAGGCTGGATCGGCTTGCGGAGCGGACCGCCGCCGGCGAAAGCCGGGCCGATGTCCCTGCGCCGTGGTGATTGTTAGGGTCGCCTCGTGAGCAGGCTCCCGGTTGCGCTGCCCCCTGCCGAGAACGTGCCGTTGCGTGGCGGTCCGATCGTGCGCTGGGGAGTGCTCGCTCCGGGGGCGATCGCCAACGATTGGGTTGAGACGGTGCACGCGAACACCGATCAGCACGTCGTCGCCGTCGCATCGCGCAGCGCGTCACGCGCGGAGGCGTTCGCGGCGCGGCACGGCATCGATCGTTGGTACAGCTCCTACGAGGCGCTCGTGAACGATGATGAGGTTGACGTCGTCTATATCGCCGCGCCGCACACGGAGCACCTCCGGCTGGCTCTGCTGGCGATCGGCGCCGGCAAGCACGTACTCGTCGAGAAGCCGCTCGCCGTCTCCGAGGCGGAGGGCATCGAGATCGTCGCGGCGGCGCGTGCGTCCGGCGTGTTCGCCATGGAGGCGATGTGGTCTCGGTTCCTGCCACAGACCACGGTGATCGCGCGCCTGCTCGCCGACGGTGCGCTCGGGCCGGTGCGCATGGCATCGGCCGACTTCGGGGGACGGATGGACTTCGATCCGACCAGCCGCGCCTTCGATCCCGCGCTGGGCGGCGGCGCCCTGCTCGACGTCGGTGTCTACTCGCTCTGGTGGACCACGTTCGTGCTCGGAGAACCGGCCTCGATCACGGCGAGGGGCAGCCTGGCCGCGACCGGTGTTGACGAGCAGGCGACGGTGCTGCTCGACTTCGCCGGGGCCGCGGTCGGCGTCGCCACGGCGAGCATCGTGGCGGAAACGCCCGTGGTCGCAACGGTTTCGGGCGAGGTCGCGCGCGTCGACGTCGACAGCCCGTTCTGCGCACCCGGCGGCTTTCGCCTTGTCAGCAAGGGCGACGAGCTGCGCTTCGACGAGCCCACCGGGCTGCGCTGGCGCGGTGGCCTGTGCTATCAGGCGAGCGCCGTCGCCGCGCACATCGCCGAGGGACGTACCGAGGCGCCCGAGCATTCACTCGACACCACCCTGCTCGTGCTGCGCCTCATCGACCGGGCGCGACATCAACTTGGCGCCGTCTAGAGTCGCATGACGGGCGTCGTACCAGAGTGGGAGCTGCCATGCCGGCAGAGCCGGCGCGGATCAGTCCACGAGGTCGAGCGCGGCGCCGACGAGTGAGTCGACGTCGAGCCCGTGGTGGCGGTACACGCTGTCGAGATCGCCGGACTGGCCGAAGTGCGACACCCCGAGGTGTGACGCGGGCACCCCGTTGACGCCGGCGAGGAACGCCAGCGTGTGCGGATGCCCGTCCAGCAGCGTGACCATCGGCACGGACCGCTCGCGCGGAAAAACCGAGTCGAGGATCCACGTCGGGTCTTCACCCAGCCCACGCCGGGCCTGCATCGCGCGGAACAGCAGTGCCGGGCTGGTCACGCAGACGACGTCGGCCGGGAAGCCCTGCTCGGCAAGCCGGTCGGCGGCAGCGATCGCTTCCGGCACGACCGCACCCATCGCACAGATCGTCACCGCCGGATCGGCCGCGCGGCGCAGCGGATACGCGCCGGCCACGACCTGGCGGCGGCGCCGCTCGCGGGCGGCCGGGTCGCTGGGGACGGCGGCCAGCGCCTGGTCGACGGGACGGGTCGAGAGCCGCAGGTACGCCGACTCGCCACCCGGGCGCCCGAGGCGCGCCATCGCCGCGAGCAGCGTCCACTCGACCTCGATGCCGAACGCCGGCTCCCAGGCGACGCAACCGGGCTGCTCGAGCCCGATCGACGGAGTCTTGATCGACTGATGGGCGCCGCCTTCAGGTGCCAATGAGACGCCCGACGGCGTGCCGACGAGAATGGACTGCCCGCCGGCATAGATCGAGAACGACCAGGGCTCGAGCGCCCGCTCCACGAACGGGTCGTACAGCACGCCGATCGGGATCAGCGGTTCACCCCAGCGGCTCCACGTCGCGCCGAGCTCGCCGAGCAGGCCGACGAGGTTCGTCTCGGCGATCCCGAGCTCGATGTGCTGGCCGCTGGGCTGCTCGCGCCAGTGCAGGAGAGTCTCGGCGTCGTCGGCGAACCAGTCCGCGCGCTCGGCATGCGACCAGATGCCCACCTTGTTGATCCAGCCGCCCAAGTTCGTACTGGAGCTGACGTCCGGGCTCACCGTGACGATCCGGCTGCCGAGCGCGGCGGAGGCTCGGTTGAGATCGAGCAGCGCCCGCCCGAGCGCGGCCTGGGTGCTGGCCGTGCCGGTGGGCGTGCGGCCGAGATCGTGCGGCACCTCCAGCCCGACCGGGGTGCCGGCCGGCTCGCGTCGCAAGCGCTCGCCGGTGACCCGGCAGAGCTCGGCCTCGGCCGAGTCCATCGGGAAGCCGGCCCACGGCCGGCTCGGGTCGACGGCGAGGCGGGCGGCCAGGACCTGCATCTGCTCGTCGGTCAGCAGCGCGGAGTGGTTCTGCGGGTGCCCCTCGGTCGGCAGCAGGTAACCCTTCACGGTGTAGGCGAAAATCACCGTGGGACGGGTGTCGTCGATCTGTGCGAAGGCGCGGGAGAGCTCGGCGAGGTCATGGCCGCCGAGGTTGCGCAGCGCGGCGTGCAGGGTAGCCGGCTCGACGTCCGCGGCGAGCCGGGCGATCTCGGCGGCGCCCGCGCCACTGCCCGGCAGATGCGCGGCGAGCTCGGCGGCGGGGTAGCGCAGCAGCCGCTGGTACTCGGGATTGGTCATGTCGTCGATCCGGCTGCGCAGGGCGGCGCCGCCGGGGCGCGCGAACAGGGACTGCAGCAGCTGGCCGTACTTGACCGACAGCACCTGCCAGCCGGCGCCCTCGAACATCCGATGCAAGCGGTGCACCCCGATGTTCGGCACGACCCGGTCGAGGGACTGCCGGTTGAGGTCCACGATCCAGACGACCTCGCCGAGCTCGGAAACCATGGGGTCGAGCACGGCCTCCCAGACGGCGCCCTCGTCGAGCTCCGCGTCGCCGACCAGTGAGTACTGGCGCCCGCCCGCGCCACCCCAGTGCGAGCTGACGTAGCGCTTGGCGACCGCGCCCCAGATGGGGGCGGTCGCGCCGATACCGACGGACCCGGTCGAGTAGTCGACGGGGTCAGGATCCTTGGAGCGGCTGGGATAGCTCTGCAGGCCGCCGAACTCCCGCAGCGAGGTCAGCGCGGACTCGTCGAGCGAACCGGTCAGGTAGTTGATGGCGTGCAGCACCGGAGAGGCGTGCGGCTTGACCGACACGCGGTCCTCGGGTCGCAGCTGGTCGAACCACAGCGCGGTCATCAGCGACACCATCGACGCGCTGGACGCCTGGTGACCGCCGACCTTCAAGCCCGACGGGTTGGGCCGTACCCGGTTGGCGTGGTGCACGATCGCCGTCGACAACCACAGCACCCGCTGCTCGATTGCTCGCAGGACGGCCGGGTCGGCCGGCAGCGAGCGCTCGGGCAGCGCGGGCGAGTCGACGAGGGTCACGCGCTCGGCGCCTTCGCCGCGTCGAGCGCCGCGCTGCGCCCGGCCACGCGGCCGAAGATCACGGCGTTCGCAACCGAGTTGCCGCCCCCGACGTATCGCGGGCCCATGACCCCGCCGGCGGCCTCGCCGGCCGCGTACAGCGCAGGGATCGCCGCACCGGTCTCGGTGTAGACCTGACCGTTCTCGTCGATCCGCAGGCCGGGGAACGTGGTGCCGAACGTCGAGGCGCGCACCTCGACAGCGTAGTAGGGGC
>JAODNL010000476.1 GCA_025465405.1 Pseudonocardiales bacterium
GAGCCCGATACCGATCAGCTTGATAGTGCGGGCGTCGCCGAAGATGAAGCCGCCGAACACCGCGATCATGATGAACGCGGCGGCGGTGATGATGCCGCCCGTCTCGGCCTGGCCGATGCTGATCGCCCGCTTGTTGTTGCCGGTGTGCACCCACTCCTCGTGCATTCGGCTGACGAGGAAGACCTGGTAGTCCATCGAGAGCCCGAACAGGATCGCGAAGAACAGGACCGGGAGGAACGCGTCGATCGGGCCGCCGCTGCCGATGCCTAGTGCTCCCGAGAACCAACCCCATTGGAAGATCGCGACGACGATGCCGAAGGACGCACCGGCTGCGAACAGGTTCATGATCGCAGCGGTCAGCGGGATGACCAGGCTGCGGAACGCGAGCATCAGCAAGAGGAAGGACAGTCCGATGATCGCCACGAAGAACAACGGCATCTTGGCTGACAGCACCTTGGAGAAGTCGACGAACACGGCGGTCTGCCCGAACACGTAAACCTGGTTGGACGTCCCCTGCTCCAGCCCCGGCACCACGTTGCTGCGAAGTGACTTGACCAGTGCCGTGGTCTTCGGATCCTGCGGCGAGGTGGTGGTCTTGAAGCCGACGAACGCGAGGTTCTTGACGAGGGGCGTGGTGTGGACGCTGCTCGGGTCGACGCCGGGTACGGCGGACAGCCGGCTCATCACCGAGGACGTGTACGCGGCATCCGTCGCAGTCGGGCCGTTGAGCACGAGCTCGATCGTCGAGTTGTAGCCCTTACCGAAGCCTTGCGTGATCAGGTCGTAGCCCTTGCGCGTGGTGCTGGCGGCCGGGTCGGTGCTCTCGTCGGCGTGGCCGAGGCGCATCGAGAAGAACGGGATCGCGAGCACCACGATCAGCGCCGCGGCCAGCGCGCCGAGCACGAGCTTGTGGGTCGACACGACGTTCGCCCACGACGCCCATCGTGTCGCGTGCTGGTCGTGCTGGTACGTACCGTTCTTGACGGCCTTGCGCAGCCGTCGCGGCAGGACTCGGTACCCGAGCAAGGACAGCACCGCGGGCAGCAGTGTGAGCGAGGCGATCATGGTCAGCGCAACCGCGATCGACGTGCCCACGGCGACGCCGTAGAGGAAGCTCACGCCGAGCGCGCACAGTCCGAGGATTGCCACGCACACCGTGGCGCCGGCGAACAACACGGCACGACCGGACGTGTTGACAGCGAGCGCGATCGACTCGGATACAGGCATGCCGCGCAACAGATTGCGTCGATGTCGCGTGACGATGAACAGGGCGTAGTCGACGCCCACGCCGATGACCATCAGCTGGGCGAGCTGGGTGGCGAACGTCGCGACGTTCATCGCGTGGCTCAGCAGGGCGATGATCGCAAGCCCGCTGCCCAGCGCCGCAGCCGCGCTGAGCAACGGCAGCACAGCCGCACCGAAGGTGCGGAACACGAGGCCCAGGATGATCAGGGCGGCGATGAAGCCGAAGACCTCCGGCGGGATGCCCTTCTGTTGAGCGGCCAGATTGGCGAACGCGCCGCCGGTGAACTCGTACTGGACCGTCGAGTTCGACAGCCCCGTCAGCGCGTCGTGGACACCGGTGAAGTTCTTGACGGCGTTCTGGTCGCCCTGCCAGCTGATGTCGACCAGCCCGATCGTGCGGTCCTTGCTCAACAACGTGGCCGTACCCGCGTGCGTGCCGCTGGACGGCTTTGCACAGTCGATCGAGTACCACGGCGAGGTGAGGTCGGACACGTGGAAGCCGCCGTCGCAGAGCTTGCCGAGTGCGGTGACCAGGCCGTCCGGCGCTTGCTGCGCGTCGAGCGTGCCGCTCTTCGCGTGCACGACGACCGTGCCGACCTGGCCGGTCTGCCCCGTCTGGCCGTTCGCGCGCAGCAGGTCGAGCACCTTCTGGGTCTCGGTGTGCGGCAGCGTGAAGACGTCCTTGTAGGTCGCGCCGCCGGCCGCGCTCGACAGGAGCTGCACGCCGAAGACGAAGACGATCCAGCCGGCGATGACGTACCAGCGTTTGGTGATGGCGAACCGCGCGAGCGTTTGCATTGATGCACTCCGGCTGTGATCGACGCGAACAAGTGAAGTTAGGTGAGGGGTAAGCCTGCCGCAGGGCCTAACGACTCAAGATCGCGTCTCAGTTCCCTGACAGCGGTGTGGGTTCAAAATCTTTTGCCCGCACGCGGTGCCGACCGGTGCCGACCGGTGTCGCTCGGTGTGGCCGGTGTCGACGTGACGGGGGTCGCTAGCTGGCCGCTTGCATTTGCTAGCACCCATCCGCGACACTGGGACCGTGATCGTCGACCGGCCGAAAGAGCAGGCCAAGCGCAGCGGCGCTGCTATCGGAGAGTTCATCCGGGAGCAGCGCGAACAGGCCCAGGTCTCGTTGCGTCAGCTCTCGCGACTGGCCGGCGTGTCCAATCCGTATCTCTCGCAGATCGACCGCGGGCTGCGCAAGCCGAGCGCCGACATCCTGCAGCAGATCGCGAAGGGGTTGCGGATCTCGGCCGAACAGCTCTACGTCCGCGCCGGGATCCTCGAGTCCCGCGAGGGCAACCCGGAACTGGTCGCCGCGATCCTCGCCGACGAGGGCCTCGGCGAGCGGCAGAAACAGGTACTCGTCGACATCTACGAGTCGTTCCGGCGCGAGAACGCACAACTGCACGCCGGGCCCGGCTCCGATGCAAGCGCCGCGGTCGGGACCTGATCCGCGAGTCCACACCCGTCATCCGCACCATCCGACACACCAGCAGGGGAAGTGACATCTATGTCGATCACCAGTGACATCCGCTCCTACGCCGACACCGCGCTCGAACAGGGCAAGCAGGTCCTCGACCAGGCGCAGTCCCAGCTCACCGACGTGTCCGGCCAACTCACCGGCAGCGCGAACGAGTTGGTCGGCAAGATCCGGGGCACGGCCAAGGGCAACGTCTCCGGGCTGACCGCAAAGGCCGGCGGGACGGTCGGCGAGCTGCGCACGCAGGCCGAGAAGGCCGTCAACATCGAGGCCATCAAGGCCGCGGTCGAGCCCTACGTGGCGCAGGCCAAGGGCTACTCGACGACCGTGACCGACCGCGCCGAGGAGCTGTTCACCACGGTGAAGAGCGACAAGCGCGTCGCCAAGATCGCGACGCTGGCCGAGGAGTTCACCGGATCCGTGGTCGAGACCGTGCACGAGCGCGTCGTCAAGCCGGTTCAGTCGCTCACGGGCATCGGCGGCAAGCCGACCGCTCCGGCGACACCGGCCCGGCCGAAGCCCGCGACTCAGCCCGCGACTCGGCCGGCGACCACGGCCACCACGAAGCCCGCGGCGAAGGCGACCACGAAGCCCGCGGCCCGCAAGGCCCCGGCCAAGAAGGCCGCGCCGAAGTCCTGAACACGCAGCGGATTGTGACGAGGCGTCGGTAGGCTTTCTCCTGTGTCGGTCCTCAACCTCTTCTACTACTGGACCGATGAGGTGCTGTTCTGGGGCCTGCTGGCGCTACGTGCCTGGGCCGTCGTCGACTGCGCGCTGCGCAAGGCGGCGGCGTTCCCGGCCGTCGACAAGCTGACCAAACCGGCCTGGCTCGCGATCCTCGTGTTCAGCGGAGCGCTCGGCACGCTCATCCAGCCGTCGCTGGGCCCGATCTCACTGATCTCGGTGGTGGTCGCGTCGGTGTACCTCGCCGACGTCCGGCCCGCGGTCCGCGAGATCTCCGGCGGCAAGGGCTGGTAGCTGTCCTGCGGTAATTCCTCGCCCGATCTCCTTGCGACGCCCGCCGGCGAGGGTGAATCTGGAAACTATGACCGAGCGCGTGCAGGTGTCGGCAACCGCGGTGCAGCCGTCGGCCGGACTACTGGCCGGCGGCGGGTCGACGATGGTGCACGCGCTCGTCTATCACCACCCGACGCCGCAGACTCCGCCGGACTCGCTGGCCGAACTGGTCGACCCGATCGGCGGCGACGACGGCACTGTGCATGACTGGCGACTGAGCCTCAGCAAGTTGCTCGCGCACCGCGACGACCACGTGCACGACATGTGGGCGGCATTCGCCACCTGGCGCCGGACCTTCGCCGCCGAATGGCTGCTCGGAGACGTGGCGCTGGTGACGTCTTTTATCCGGTGGGCCGACCACGTCACCGATGTGACGGCGCTGCATGCGCTCAACCTGCCGAGGGCGCGGATCGACCCGCGGATGGCGACACGCGTTGCCTGGCAGGCACACGAAGCCGAGACGGCGTGCCGCGGCCGGGGTGAGCTGGGCCTCGGGATCAGCGTGCCCGAGCGCAAGGGTCTGGTCCGAGGGTTCGTGCTTACCGAGCAGCCCTTGTTGCTGCTGGCCGACCGCGGTGCGTCGGTTGCTGCCCTGTCCACCGGCCTCGAACTGGTCGACCCGTCGGCGCCCGGCGCGCGCTCGCCGCTGCTGGTGCACGGCTGGGTCGTCGAGGCCGAGGGCGTCACCGCCATCACCGAGGAAGGTCCGGTCGTGCTCGGCGATTCGCGTGGCGGCCGGCTGCTTGCGTCGGTGGCGCCGGGTGTCACCCGCGCGTCCGTCGCCCCCGCTCTGCTGACGTCGGTGTTCTCGGGTCTGTGCCTGGCGCTACGCGAAGCGGGGCAGCTCGCAGCGTCCGACCGCGTGCCGCTCTGGATCCGCCGCGGCCACGACGTTCACTGAGCGACCGGGAACGACGCGGCCCACACGGTCGCCAAGCCGGCCATCAGCTGCTCGCCGGTCGGGACGTGGTCGGGATCGAGAAGCCACTGCACCGCGAGCCCGTCGCACACCGCGATCACGAACGCGGCTATCGCCTGGCAGCGCGGGTCGTCGGGCGGCGTGCCGTCCGCGAGCGACTCGGCCACCAGTTCGGCGACCCTCCGGCGGGCGTGCCGGTAGTGGCGGGCGAGTTGTCGCTGCAGCTCGGGCACCCGCTGCGCCTGCGCGAGCGCGTCGATGTAGGACTGCAGAATCGGGCGGCGGCCGGGCAGGCTCTGCAGCGCGGTGACCCAGGTGACCATGCCACGCTCGATGGGCGTCGCATCGCGGTCGGCCATGACCAGCGCGGCGAGTTGCTCGGCCCAGTCCTCCAAGGCGGCCTCGATCGCGGCGTTGAGCAGCGCCGCCTTGGAGCCGAAGTGGTATCCGATGCTGGCCAGATTGGTGCCCGACTCCGCGACCAGGTCGCGCGCGGTGATGTGCGCGTACCCACGTCGCTCGAGCAGGCGCCGCGCCGCGGCGAGCAGCTGCTCCCGGTGTCCCACGCCCGGGATGCTAGTCCGCGCGTCTAGACAAGCGTCTTATACAGATGTATATATCGAGCGACCGGCCCCACCACGAGCGGAGTACCGACGTGGCCGTCACCGAACGCTTCATCACCCGGCGCGAGCTGCCGGCAAACCTCGAGCTGCCACCGGGCCCGCGCCTGCCGGCCGCGATCCAGACGCTGGTGTTCATGACCCACCGCACCTGGATCGCCCCGCGCTGGCACCGGCGCTACGGCGACGTCTTCAGCGTGCACCTCGCGCCGGCGGGCCGCGCCGTCGTACTGACCCGGCCTGAGCACATCCGCGAGGTGTTCGCGGGGCCGGCGTCGACATTCCATGCCGGCGAGGGCAACGCGATCCTCGGCCCGATCATGGGCGAGCACTCCGTGTTGCTGCTCGACGAGGACGCGCACCTGGCCGCGCGCAAGCGGGTCATGGCGGCGTTCCGCGGCGAGGCGATGCGTGGGTACAGCGAGGTCGTCGAGCGCCTGGCGGAGGATCAGGTGGCCCGCTGGCCGGTGGACCGGCCGTTCGCCGTGCACCCGTACCTGAACGAGATCAGCCTGGACGTGATCCTGCGGATCGTCTTCGGCGTCACCGACGAGACACGCCTCAGCGAGATGCGGCCGCTGCTGCGGCGGCTGGTGCGGATCGGGCCGCTCGTCTTCCTCGGCTGGCTGTACCCGTGGCTGGACGCGGTCGGCCCGTGGCGCCGCTTCCGCAGGCTCAAGGACGCGACCGACCGCGTTCTGTACGCGGAGATCGCGGACCGGCGCACCGTCGCGGACCTGGCCGGGCGCACCGACGTACTGTCCAAACTGCTCGTCGCCGACCCGGCTCAAAGCGATGCCGAGCTCCGCGACCATCTCGTCACGCTGCTGCTCGCGGGACACGAGACGACGGCATCGACGCTGGCATGGACATTCCACGACCTGGCTCGGCGCCCCGACTTGCTGCGCCATGTGCAGCGGGCAGCTGACGAGGACGATGACGCCTACCTCGAGGCCGTCGTCAAGGAGTCGATGCGGCTGCGTCCGGTCATCGGACAGGTGGCGCGGCGGCTGGCCACGCCGGTCCGGATCGCCGGCTACGACCTGCCGGCGGGCATCGTGGTGTTCCCGTCGATTGCGCTCGTGCAGCGCCGGCCGTCGGTCTTTCCGTCGCCGGAGGAGTTCCGGCCGCAGCGATTCCTCGACGGCTCTCCGCCGCCGGCCACCTGGATCCCGTTCGGCGGTGGTATCCGGCGCTGCCTCGGCGCGGCGCTGGCGATGGTGGAGGCGCAGGCCGTGCTCAAAGCGGTACTGCGTCGGGTCGACATCGCGCCGGTCGGGCGGCCCGAATGGTCGAAGACACGCAACATCACCACGGTGCCCGGTCGTGGGGCGCGGATCATCTCCCGCCCGCGCTGACCGTCGACTCGACCGCCGGGATCACCTCGAGTGGCCGCCGGCGAGCGAGCAGCTGCCGCGCCATGATCCACAGCGAGAGGACGATCGCGGTGATGGTGACGGCGGTCGCGATGCCCGACGTGAACCCCGGCGGGGTCAACAGGCAGCCGACCACGCTGAGGAAGACCAGCCAGTCCCGCCGGACCCCCCGCGCGGTCGGGGCGAGGCAGATGACTCCGCCGAGCAGGTACCAGGGATAGACGACCGGGCTGAGTAGCCCGATGGCGAGCAGTCCGTAACCGACCGTCCGATCCAGGGCGCGGCGACGAGCTGTGGCGGTCAGGTAGAGGACTATGCACGCCGCGGCGAGCAGCGCGGCGATCCGGCCGCCCGCGGCCAGATCGTCGAACGACGCGGACGTGACGATCGGCGCGAACAGGTCCGCGACGAGGCTGGCCGGAGCCAGCGCCGTGTGTCCCAGGGCGGGCGTGTTGAGTGCGTGGATCCATCCCCAGCCGTCCTTCACCACCAGGCTCATGGCGACGATGCTTGCCGCCGCGACCGCGGCATCTCGCGTCCCGATGCGCCAGGCAAGACGACCGCGGTAGCCCTGGAGATGCACTGCGGCGATCGCCAGCACGGCCGCGAAGCCCGGTGCCTTGATCGATCCCGCGGCGGCTGCCAGGACGAGGCCAAGCGCCCATCGGCGCTGGTTGGCCGCGACCACCGAGCCGAGCAGCAGCGCGCACATGACGCCGTCGAGATGCGCACCCGACACGACGTGCAGCAGCACCAGGGGATTGAGCACGGTCAAGGTGAGCGCCTGCACCCGGCGCGGGCCGGCCAGATCCGCGGCCAGCAGGCCGATCGCGACGAGGC
>JAODNL010000478.1 GCA_025465405.1 Pseudonocardiales bacterium
AGCAGGGGACGCAGACGTTGCAGGACCCGTTCGGCGTCGGCCTGCTCGTCCCACGCGTGTCGCAGGTCGGCGATGACCTGTTCGAGCGGACGCGGTTCGGCGTAGCGGTTCGCCTCGTGCGCGGCCAGCTCGCGGGCGGCGGCTGGGCCGAGATCGGCGCGGTCCCGGGCGAACGTTGCGGCCCACTGCTCACGCGCCTCGACGAGATCGGCGGCGAGCAGATGTGCGATGTTGACGTGCCGGCCACGGGTCATCCCGACGTAGGCGCTCGCAGCGGAGCTGTGTTCGTCGAGCAGGACGTGCGCGCTGGTCGTCGTGCCGCCTTGGGCGCCGTGTGCGGTGCTGGCGTAGGCGAGTTCCACGTCGTGGGTGACGTAACTCGCCGGCAATGTCCGACGCCCCGCGACCGAATGGGTGACGCCCAGTTCGCCGCCGTCACCCACGTGCGTTACGGTCCAGGTGTCGCGGTTGGCGACGTTCAGGTTGCGGTCGTTGCGCCGCGTCGCGACTCGGTCCCCCGCCCCGATCCGCTCCCCCGCGGCGGTTGTCACCGTCCTTCGATCGTCGACGAGCCCCGCAGCGATCATGTGCTCGCGGATCACCGCGTTGAGTTCACTCACCTGCTCTCGGGTGGCTGCGACGACCGAGGTCTCGCGTCCTACCTCGCGATCGGCGACGGTCGCCTGGGCGATCGCGACACTCAACTCGCCGGTGCTGGCATGCAGCCGAATCTGGTCGCGCTGGTGCATCGCGTCGAACACCGCCTGCGGGTTCTCGCCGGTGCGCATCAACCGTGACAGCTCCGCGTATTCGACGTCGGGCACGACCTTCCGGCCGCGGTCGGACTCGATAGTGCGGACGAAGCGGTGGATGACGTCGACCGAGACCGGCTCGATCCAGCGCGCGGCATGGTCGAGCACCCCGCCGCGCCCGACCGCCGGCAGCTGGTGCCGGTCGCCGATCATCGCGACCCGGACGCGGTGGTCGTCGGCGACGGTGAGCAGCGCAGCAGCGGTGTCCTGGTCGAGCATGCCCGCCTCGTCGACGGCGAGCAGATCGCCGGTGCGCAGCGTGGCATCGGGCGACGGCCCCTCGTAGACGCGGCCTGTCGTCGGGTCGGTGTCGCCGGGCCGGAGCCGGGTCCACGTGCCGTGCTCGTCCCACCGCCAACCATGCGCATACGCGAGCCGCGCCGCCGAACTCGTTTCGGCACCGAGTTCTGCCTGCGCGACCTGCGCCGCCTTGAGCGTCGGAGTCACCACCGTCATCTGCCGGTCGGACGCGGTGAGCTGATCGCGAGCGGCGGCGAGGAGCGTGGTCTTGCCGGCGCCGGCCGCGCCTTCGATGACCACCAGAGGCCGGTCGCCTGCGAGTGAGGCGACCGCTGCGGCCTGTCCCTCATCCAGCCGCACCCCGCGTTCGGCTCGTGCTGCTATCTCGCCCGCCTCGACACTGTGGTCGTCGGGCTCGGCGGCGCGGGCGGCGAGCCGGCCGACGAGCTCGGCCTCTGTCTCCAGCACCCGCTCGGACGTGAGTGCCCGGATGTGCGCCGGCAGCGCGGGCCGATCCAGCAGGGGCACGCAAGCGGCGACCGCGCGGGCGGTGAGGTCCTCGGCCAGCTCTGTCCGCGCGGCTGGCTCGCACACCAGACCGATGCCGCCAAAGTGCTGCTCGAGCTCGCCGCGCACGTCCGCCGCGTTCCACGCCGACCGCCGAGCACCCAGCCGGGCGAGTACCACCTGCACGATCTCGTCGCGGTCCACCTCGCCGACCGGGATGCGCACCAGATCTGTCGGCGCGGCGGGGTCGCGGTAGCCGAGGCTGGCCAGCTCATTCAGCCACCGGCCGCGCAGCTCGATGCCGGACTCCGGAGTCACCTTGTCGGGACGGTCCTCGGCCCACGCGCGGCTGTCCCACGCACGCCGCAACGCGGGGCCGGGTTCCTCGCCCGGGTGCTGCACGCGCCACTCGGTCTCGTAGCGGTCCAACTGGCGTTCGATCTGGCGTGCGCGCTTGCTGAACGCACCGACGAACGGTGCGAGCTGCGCGATCTCTCCGGATGCGGTGAGTGTGTAGCCATGCCGGGCCAGCGCGCCTCGGAACTGCGGGTCGCACGCGACAGCGGCATGCCCGGTCCCGTTCAGCGCAGCGATCTGATCGCGCACCGCAACCGTGTCGAGTCCGCGCCACGTCCCGGCAGCGAACACCCGCGCGTTGACCTGCAGATGCAGATGGCGGTGCGGATCCCCGGCGCGCGACGTGTAGTGCCGCACGGTCACTGCCTCCAACCGCTCGACCGGCATCGCGACCTGCGCGCCGCGCGGCCCGACCCGCGACGTCGCGTGCTGTGCGAGCCAGCCGATGATCTGCTCGGCGGCTCGGTCCTGCGCAGCTTCGTACGCGGTCGCAATCTCCGGGTGCAGCTCCGCGGCGAGCGACCACGACTTCGGACCGTTGACCGTCAGCTCGACGAACCGCACCGCACGGTCGTCAGTACGCAGCCGTCCGCGCGGTTCGCCTGTCTCTGGGTCGAGGCCAGCGACCCACCCCTCGTACCCGTCACCCGACAGCGAAGCCAGCTCCATTACCGGACTGTCCGGGCCAGCAGTGAACCGGCGCGCGATCCCGGTTCCCTCGGCCAGGTAGTAGTCATCCGCGCGGGACCGATCGGCGTCCAGATAGGCGCGGGCACCGCGAGCAGACCCGCGATATACCCTCACGCCACCATGCATAACCAACAATTCCCAACACTATTTGTTATTCGACGCCGAAGGCGGCGAATTCCTACCCAAATTGGTAGCATACGTGCCGCAATTTGGTAAAGAGGTGGTAATTGATGGTTAGCAACGGTGGTTATTGAATTGATGTTCTGAGCGGTTCTTGTGCTCGTATTTGGGCTGGCGATGGTGGCGACGCGGGCGAGCAGAGATCGAGGGCGATGCTCACGGACCTGCCGGCACCGGGTCAACTCGCCCGCGGACGATGCCGCCGCGGACCCTGCACTACCGACCGGCGACGCGCTCAACATGGGTCACGCGCGCGCCGGCGGGTGCTCATATCGACGCAAGAAGCGTTCGCCAACATGCGGATCGAGGACAAGAGTTGGGAGAGTTGGCAGGTGCGCGGGTTGTAATACGCCCGCCATAACATATTGCAGAAGAAACCCCCGTCCAGCGAATCGCGGCGTTGCAGCACACCAGTTCTCAGCCAGAACGGCCGCGAACCGCACGCACACGCCGCGGACATGCGCGTTAATGACTGTGGTCGGATGGTAGCGTCTCTGATCGATTTTCGGATGCGGTTCACACACAAGCTGGACGGTCGTCGAGCGGGTGTCCGGGGCGTAGAGGCACTCCGTAGGGCAATGCGTATGTCGTTGACCCTCGTGCGTCGAGCGACGTACCCCGAACAGGGGACATTGTGTTCCCCCAAGGATGACGCGCGTCTGTCTTTTCCAGACGATCCTTGTCGCTACACCACAACAGTCGGGGGCCCGACCACCGCAATGGCGGGTCCCCGGGAGCGACGCCCCTACCGACGCCGATCCAGATCAAGGGGGAGCGATGACCGCCATCGAGACACGCACCGTCGTCGCGATCCTCGACCGCACGGCCGAGGATCGGGTCGCACACACCGCACGTCGCTTGTACGAGGCGGAGGTTGCCCTGCACACCGCGCGGCAGTCCCACGCCGACAGATGGGTTGCAGCAGCCTACGACCGCTTGCACGAGGCGGTCGTCGCCCACCGCCTCGCGGTGGCACTGAGCGACTGAATGGCCGTCGGTTTCACCGCCGGATCGCCCCAATGACGACTGATCGCCAGCGACCAACGGCGGCCCGTACCAAGTCAAGGCACGCCCTTCGACCGGCGCGCACCGAGTACCGAGAAACGCCTCAGGGCCGTCGTCAGCGGCGAATCGGTACGGCTCGTCGGGCAACAGAACGACCTCTGGACGGCACCCGACGATGTCGCCGACCGTCACCTTGGGATAGCGCTCCGCGGCATCGCGATACACGTTGTCGAAGCCGATGCGGGCGAGCAAATCCCCGGTGAACGTTCGGGCACCGAAGACCATCCGCGGATCTCGCCAGATGGGGACGGCCACCGGCAGTGGCCGCCCGACGACCGGCTGGTGCCAGAGTGTGGCGGCATCGTCGAGCCAAGCCGGAACCTCCCAGCGCCGGAGTACACCGTTCTCGGCAGGGTCGCGCGCGGGATCTGAGCAGTCGCGATGCGCGACAAGTACGGCGCGAGCGAGCGCTCCCGGAAGCTCAAGCACCACGTCCAAACGTCCGGTCGCTCGCTGCACGCGCAGGAGATGTCGTTCAACGACATCCGCACCACGCTGCAGGCGCTCAGCGCGCTGTACGACAACTGCAACAGCCTGCACACGAACGCATACGACGAGGCGGTCACCACGCTCTCGGCCGAGTCGGTCCGGCGCGCGCTCGCGATCCAGCTCATCATCAATCGCGAGTGGGGCCTAGCGATGAACGAGAACCCGCTGCAGGGCTCGTTCATCGTCGAGCGGGCGGTGCTGGACGAGTTCGACCGGCTGACCGCGCGCGGCGGCGTCCTCGGCGCGATGGAGACCGGCTACCAGCGCGGCAAGATCCAGGACGAGTCGATGCTGTACGAGCAGCGCAAGCACGACGGCAGCCTGCCGATCATCGGCGTCAACACGTTCCGCGCCCTCGAGGACGCCGCGGCGCCGCGCGAGCTCGAACTCGCGCGCGGCACCGACGCCGAGAAACGCTCGCAGCTCGACCGGCTCGCCGACTTCCACACGCAGAATCGCGACGCCGCGGAGGTTGCGCTTGCCCGCCTGCGCGAGTCGGTGACGTCGGGCGCGAACGTGTTCGCGGAGCTGATGGACGCGGCCCGGGTGTGCTCGCTCGGCCGGATCACCGACGCCTTCTTCGAGGTCGGCGGTCAGTACCGCCGCAACGTCTGATGACGACGACGGCGCCAGGCGCGCTCGGGTACCCGGCGCCCACCATGTCGACGCTGTCCGGCTCGCAACTGCTCGGGCTCGGCGCTGCCCAGCTAGACCAGAGAGTGTCCGGCGCCGAACTCGGCCGCCGATTCGGCCGGACGGCGGACTGGATCCGAGCCCGGACCGGGATCGATGCGGTTCGGCGCACCGGGCACGAGGACGAGATGGAGCAGCTCGCGGTGCGCGCGGCGCGCTCAGCGCTGGCGCAAGCCGGCCTCGCCGCCGGCGACGTCGACCTGGTGCTCACCGCGTCCTGCAGCCTCGACAGATCGACGAGCACCCGGATCGCAGCCACGGCCGCCCCGAACGCCGGATGGATGGCGATCAACGCCGCGTGCAGCGGCTTCTGCTTCGCGATCAGCTCCACCGACAACTTCATCCGCACCGGCATGGCGCGCACCGTGCTCGTCGTCGCTGCCGAACAGATGAGCGCGCTGATCGATCCCGCCGATCTCGGGACGTCGATCATCTTCGGTGACGGTGCGGGAGCCGCCGTTCTGGGCCCTGCGGCCGGCGGCGAGCCCGGCGTCGGCCGGGTCGTGTGGGGCACCGACGGGGACCAGTCCGAACTCATCGCCTGCAGCCCGGACGGCCTGCTCCGCATGGCGGGGCGCGAGGTCTTTCGCTGGGCCGTCGAATGCATGCCGGACATCGCGCTGGCCGCGTGCTCGCGCGCCGGCGTCGACATCAGCGACATCGCGGCGTTCGTGCCGCACCAAGCCAACGGTCGCATCATCGACGCCGTCGCCACCAGGCTCGGGCTGGGCGACGCGGTCGTCACGTCCGACATACGAAAATCCGGAAACACGTCAGCCGCGTCGATACCGATCGCGCTCACCCGAGTCATGGAGCAGCACGACGCACTGTCGGACCGGCTCGCCCTGCACCTCGGCTTCGGCGCCGGCCTGGCGTACGCAGGACAGGTCATCCGACTGCCCTGACGCTGCCCGCCCCCGCGATCTTCCTGCGCCAGCCGTCACCGGCCCTACGTCGCGCAGGAAGATCCACACCCCACAACTCACACCGCCCGCGCACGGGTCAGTCCCGCGGCCGTGTGTGCGGCGTCGAGGAATGACCGCACGTGCACCGGGTCGGCGTAGTAGGTGTCGCCGTTCGCGCCGGCCGCGCGGCGTCGGCCGTACTCGTAGAGCACCGCGAGTTTCCAGAGCACCATCGCCGTGTACCAACGCAGGTTGCCGAGGTCCCGACCGGTCACGTCCACGTAGCGTTGCGCGATCTCCTCGCGGGTCGGGTAACCCTGCTCCAAGAGCGCAGTGCCCATCGCGGTCGTCGGCGTCAGCTCCTCGCCCTCAATCGGATATGACGCCAGGACGTAACCGACGTCTAACAACGGGTCGCCGATCGTGGCCAGCTCCCAGTCGAGGATGGCCGCTACCCGCCCGGGCGAGTTAGGGGCAAGGATCATGTTGCCGAGCCGGAAGTCGTTGTGCACGATCGATGCGCCGGACTCGGGCGGCACGTTCGCGGCAAGCCAAGCGTCGATCTCCTCGAAGCCGGCCGGCGGTCGCCCGCCGTCGTCCGCGACCAGACCTGCCATCCGTCGCAAGTGACGCTCGTTGAAACCTTCGGGCCTGCCGAATCCGTCAAGGCCGCGAGCGCGCCAGTCCACCGCGTGTAGGGCGGCGAGCGCGTCGACCAGCGAGTTCGCGATGGCGCGACGATCATCGGCGTTGCGTAGCGGGTCCGGCGTCCGGGTCGTGACGACCGGCCCGGCGACGTGGCTCATCACGACCAACGGCACGTCGATCACTTCGCCAGGCTGGGCGATGCCGAGCACGCCCGGCACGGGTACAGCTGTGCCGCGCAGTGCGCTCAGCAGTGTCGCTTCGCGAAGCACGTCGTGCGCGCCCGGCGGCGTCGGTGGCGGGGGCGGGCGGCGCACGATGACCAGCCGCCTGCCGTCACCGACCAGGAAGGTCAGATTCGAGTGGCCGTCGCCGATCCGGCGCGTGCGCAGCGGGCCATGGCACAGCTCCAGGTCTGCGAGAAACCGCTCCAGCATCAGCAGGTCGCCAGGCGACCAGTCCCAGCTCACGGGTTTGGCTCGCCGAGTCGCGCTTGACGGTCCGCCAGGTGCTGGACGTACGGGGCGGGCCAGTGTGTCTCGAACTGGCCGGCGCCCGCCTCGCCGTTGATGGTCACGGCACACGCCGCCTCGGTGATGACCGTTCTCATCGGGTCGTGGGTGGGCAGCCGGACCGCGCCGAAGCTGTCCATCGTGAGGTGGGTGGTCTCGCCGGTGATGTCGAGCAGGTCGGCAACGAGTCGTCGCTGCGTCATGTCGTCGTCGTAGTCGGCGTGCTGGTCGATCGTCTGCACCGGAATGGTGACGCCGTCCTTGACGATGTAGCCGCCGAAACCCCATTCGCCGTAGGCGATCCAGATCCAGCCGTTCACGACGCTGCCGGACTCGGTGTAGGCGATGAACCACTTCCAATGGTGCGGGACGCCCCAGTCGCGCATGCCCCACGAGTGGTCGCGATGGCCGATCCGGTCCCATTCGATGCGCCGCGAGCCGACCTCGATGAAACCGGTGACGCGTCCGGTCTGCTCGAGCCGGTTCTGCGCGAACCAATCGGGCAGGCCGTCGGGATTGCTGCGGTAGCTGAACGCGTCGTGGATCGCCTCGAAGTTGAAGTCGATGTTGAGGTCGTCGCTGCGGAACTGCACTTCGCAGCTCTTGCGCAGTTCGGGTTGTTTCAGCGTCAGTCCCTTGAACTCGAAGGCATCGAGATCGACCGAGTCGTCGACGACGCCGCTCTCGAGTTTCAGTGCCATCGGTTCGGCACCGTGCCCGCCCCAGACGACGACGTTGTAGCCGGTGCGGCCGCGGTCGGTCAGGTAGAGGTAGATCTGCATGCCGAGCTGCTCGTCGGGCATGACCAGCTCCCAGAACAGGCTGTCGCGCATCCGAGCGCCCGGCGCGGGACGGTGCCGGCCGTCGTCGCCCGGGCCGAAACCCGGGTCGAGGTCTCCCAACGTCACCATGAGTCCGCCTACCGTCCGGTGAACCGCGGCGCACGATGTTCCTTGAACGCGGCGAGAGCCTCTGGCATGTCACTGCCTCGGGTCAGCAGAGCCTGGCCCCGGTTCTCCAGCTCCAGAGCCGACGCGTATGACCCGATCTCGAGATTGCGCTGCAGTGCCTGCTTTGAGAGCTTCACGCCGCCGGGTGAGTTGCTCGCGATCTGCCGGGCCATGTCGAGTGCCTCATCCATCAGTTGCTCGGCGGGGACGACGCGATTCACCAGCCCGATGCGCGCGGCTTCGTCCGCCCCGACCACCCGTCCGGTGAAGGCGATCTCCGCGGCCCGTCCGGGACCGACGAGACGGGTGAGTTGCCACGATGTCCCGAGTTCGCCGACGGACAGGCCAACCCTCACGAACGCCGCGCTGAACTTTGCGGTCGGCGCGGCGAGCCGGATGTCACTCGCGAGGGCCAGCGCCAACCCACCACCGGTCGCCGGTCCGTGGACGGCGGCGATCACCGGGAAGGGCAGGGCATGGATCGCCGCCAGCCCTCCGGCCGCGGTCTCCTGGAGTTTCAGATAGTCGCGGACGCCCATTCGGGTGATCACGTCGACCTCGTCGATATCGAAGCCCGCGCAGAACGCGCGCTGACCCGAGCCGGTGATGATCAGCGCTCGCGCGTGACTGTCCCGCAGGGACCTCGCCACCAGCCCGTGCTCGGTGAACATCCGGACGGTCTGCGAGTTCATCCGGTCGGGTCGGTTGATGCGCATGATGACGATGTCGCCGTCGACCACTTCGAGCTCGATCTCGCGAAGGTCGGGCGGCTCGAAGGTGAACTGCGACGACGTGGCTACGGCAAAGCTCGCGAGCCGAACATCGGGCGGAGTCGAGGACACGGCGGTCACTTCCCGGTGAACACTGGAGTGCGCTTCTCTTGCAACGCCGCCAGCGCCTCGGTCATGTCGGACGTGCGGGTGAGCAGGGCCTGCCCTCGGTTCTCCAGTTCCAGAGCCGCGGCGTACGAGCCGATCTCCATGTTCGCCTGCAGCGCGCGCTTGGACAGTTGCACACCACCGGGCGAGTTCGCGCAGATCGATTCGGCCAGCGCGATCGATCTTTCGAGCAGCTGGTCCGGTTCGGTCAACTCGTTGACCAGGCCGGTGCGCTCGGCCTCCTCGGCGAAGACGAACCGTCCGGTGTAGGCGAGCTCGGCGGCGAGCGCCGGCCCGACAATGCGCGGGAGCAACCAGGACACGCCGAGGTCACCAGCGGACAGGCCGATGCGGGTCATGGCCGCGTTGAACTTCGCCGC
>JAODNL010000523.1 GCA_025465405.1 Pseudonocardiales bacterium
TTCGCGATCCCGCGGACCGGCGCTAGCCGGCCGTGTCGACGGCCTGATCTCAGTTGGTCCCGGGGCCCATCGCGAAGCACCGTCGGACGGCGTCCCGCCCACCGGGATCGCAACTATTCACCTTCAGCCCGATCGCCCGCGTCGCTGGCCGCGTCTGCTGACGGCTCGCGCAGTGTCTACGTCCGGAGATCCGCAGCCCCAGCTTTCGGAGGTCGAGCCAATGCCGCGGCGGCGCGCGTTACTGAGCGCTGCGGAACACCGGAACGGCGCCGCACCACCACGACAATTGACCGAGGTCGGTGATGAGGTTCTACGTCCAGGAGTAGCGGATCCGCCGTACCGCGCATCGGCGTTCGAGCGCGAGATCACGCTGGTCAATGCAAACCCCCCCTGGATGGCAGATAAGCAGTACGCGCTCAGCAGTGACGCGAGCGCTGTCACCCACACCTCTACCATGCCGACTGAGCGGACGCACGAGCCTCGAGCCGTCGCTGCCACGACGCGAGGGCGTTCTTCGCTGCCGTTCGCGGACGGCATGCCGTCGGTGCCCGCCCCGGGGAGCCTGACTGGCTTATCGCCGGTAGGCAGTGAGCACGGCACCGCCGACCCGATCGCGGATACCGCGGAAAGGCCGATCGCTGATCCTGCCGAACGGCTTGGCGAGCCGCCGAGCGGTCCTGCAGCGCGACGGGCCTCGCTGGCTGAGAGCCGACGACTTGGGCTCGGCCGACCTATTCCGCAGCATCGGCGAACTCGTGCGGCTGTTCACACCCAGGCTGACATCACTGATGACGCCTCGGTCCCATCGCCGCAGCTGATTGCACCGATGCTGCCGTCACATCCGGCTGCGGACGAACCCGGCCAGGTTGCGACGCCGGATATCGGCGCGGTACCGCTCGGCCTGGTCAGGCTATCCAACGCAGGCGAGCACAGCGACGACCACGATGGCCCATACACCCCCACGGAGGCGCCGACAAACACTCCTGGCCACGCTCCGACGATGAGAATGGACCAGCCTCCGGCATCGGTCACTCCGAAGGACTCGCCGACGGATGACGCCCATAGCCGCCCAGTCCCGGTCGGCATGGCGTCACGGGTACCGATGGCGCGCGACTTGGCCGCCGACACCGCCGAGCCCCGCGGTCCGACGAAGTCGGACTGGGTTGGCATCTCACTGCACCCGGCGCGCCACCTCCGAGAGATCTCGGCACGAGCTGAGCGAGATGGGGCACGACATGATCCCGACGACGCGGTCGGCGGGTTGACGCCGACACCGACGCACGGACTTCCGGCTCGCGAGCACATCCCCGCCGACGTGGAGGGATTCTTCCGCGCCGTTCATGACGTGGACGTCAGCGATACCCGCGTACAGCGCGGTCCTTTGGCCGACCAGGCCGCCCGACAAGCAGAGGCACGAGCGTTCACACGCGGTGGCGTGGTGTTCCTTCCCGACGCGGCAGGCCCACTCGGGCATAGTTCGACACAACGCCTGCTCGTGCACGAGCTCACCCATGCAGTTCAACAGCGCTCGTCCCGCACACAACTGCGAGACGAATCCTCGATAGAAGGAATGGCACAGGAACGTGTCGCGCGTCAGAACTCATGGACCTTCGAGCATCCCTACGCTGCAGGGACACCGCTGACCCACGCGCCGATTTCGAGAGCGGGTGGCGCGTCTAGCAGCGAAGGTCAACCGGTAGTTCAGCGTCAGACCAACGACGAGCCGGATGACTTCGGCGTGCCTGCGCTGTCGGACTATGCGGCGCAGATCACATCCCGGCTAGCCAGCACCGACGAACTGAGGCGACGGGGATCGCTCGATCCGCACCCTGCCCACGTCGATCTGGCGGGCTCGCCCACGGGGGCGATCACGCCAACGCCACTGCTCCGGGGAGTCGCTGATCACGGCCCTGGCCTCGAGGAGCTGGTTGACAACAAGGACCGGCTGCTTGAGCTGTGCGACCGGCGTGATGTTGATCTGGACGACCCGACGACGCTCGACGAGCTTGCCGGCACGCTGTTCAGCCGGATTCGCACCCTGCTGCGTGGCGAGCTCATCGTGCATCGCGAACGCTCAGGATCGCTCGTTGATGAGGGCTAGGTGCAGGTGATGGGAATCGATTCGGTGCTCGGCGCGATGGCCAACGAAACCGTGAGCATGGCCCACCGGTTCCTCATGCTGATCGACAATCCCGCATACAACCTCGGCTTTTGGCAGAAAGCATCAGGCTTGACCGTCAAATGGGAAACCTGTACTTACCGAACCGGCGATCAGGGCAATGAGTTCTGGGTGTACCCGAGCGTCACTAAGTACGAGAACATCAAACTGCAACGTGCGATCTCACCGGCGTCGGGCGCCGTGCAGGCATGGCTGTCTTCGACATCGGCGAACGCGCTCCCGCTGAGCGGCTGCATTCAGTTGCTGGACAACATCGGCGTGCCGATCATGCAATGGCGCCTCTGGCAGTTCTACCCCGTCGGGTGGCAGGTCGCGGAGTTCAACGCGGCCGAGGCACGAGTCGTCATGGAAACGCTCGAGCTTGCCCACACGGGCTTCCTCGATGACCAGGTCGCCGGCGCCTCCGCCGCGTCGGTGACTTCGCGCTAGGAGCAGGGAGCAGCGACAGATGACAACCATGAGCTCGGTCGCCACGAACGCGATCAATCGCTCTACCGGAGGGGCGCTGGGTAGCTACCCGCCACTCGGCATGGCGATGCGCTTTTCGGTCACCGTCGATGGCTTGAACCTGGGGCACTGGCACTCGTGCAAGGGCCTGAATCTCAAGGTCGCATCCCGACACGTTGAGCAAGGCGGGCAATACATCGGGCGGATGCTGGTGCCGGAACGCGTCACCTTCGATCCGATCACCCTCGAGCGAGCCATGCACCCGTCCGACTCGAAGGTGCTGCAAGCCTGGTTGAAAGACGTCGTCAGCAAATTTACGGCGTACAAGGACCCCGACCTGTTGCGAGATCGAACCGCCACGATCGAGCTGCTCGACCATCAACTGTCGCCGGTCGCCGACTGGAAGCTGACCCACGTCTACCCGATCGCGTGGTCGGGACCGTCGCTCGGCGCGAACGAGAACAGGGTCGCGATGGAATCGCTGGTCCTGGACCACGAAGGGTTCTTGGATCTATGAACCCCGTCAAGGCCATGCTCTATGAGAAAGACGCGCAGGACCGAAAGGTGGCGTTCCAGTTCAATCCGACGGCAGTAGCCATCAGTCACGGCTGCACGCTTCGCGAGATCGGGATCGGGAAAGCCAACCGTAACGACATTAACGGAACGACGGAGCGCGCCGGCTCGAAATTTCTCAGCGTGCAAGACAACCTGGAAAAGCTGGGCTTCACGACCTTTCGGATCGGCAACCTCGTATTCGATGGATATCCGGGCGCCATAGATAGCTGTGGTCAGCTGCTCAACTGGAGCTATGCCTTCAATGAGGGCGGGGTAAACCGGATGACCGCGCTGATCTTCTCATGGGGGCTGTTCCAGCTGGGGTCGAATACCACCACGCGGATCGAAGTCAGCATGACGCGCGCCGAGGTCGTGTACGAACGATTCACACCCAAAGGCGCCCCCACCCGGGCCAAGGTGTCACTCGATCTGCGGGCTACAGCGGACAACCCGCTGAGGCAGAACCCCACGTCCGGCGGGGTCGACCTACGGTCCGGCCACACCGTCGTCAACGGAGACACACTGGCCGGCATCGCGGGACGCGCATACGGATCGCCGTCGCAGTGGCGGCGCCTGGCCAGGGTGAACGGCATCGAAGACCCGTTGCGGATCCGTCCGGGGGACCAGGTCGCCGTCCCCAGCCGGGACGATGTGCAGGCAGCTGCACGATGACCTCACTCATGTCCCGAGGGTCGCACGGCTCGACGGTCGCCTACCCGACCATCACAGTCGGACCCAGCGGCGCGAGCCCGTTGCCGGCCGCAGCACTCGCGGCACTGGTGCGTGCGGTCGTCGACACCGACTTGAACCAGCCCGACATGTTCGAGATCACCTTCCTCGACCGCGACGGTCAGCTGGCTAGGACAGCCGGATTCGCGATTGGAATGCGAATCCGGCTCGCCGGTCGAGCGCTTGGCGACCTATCCGACGCAGTACTCCTCGAGGGTGAGATCACTGCCCTCGAGGGACGCTACGAACACCTGAACGCCTACCTTGTCGTCAGGGGCTATGACCTGTCGCATCGTCTGCAGCGGGTTCGTCGCACACGCGCCTTCCTGAATGCGACAGATTCCGATATCGCGCTCACGATTGCCCGCGGTGCGGGCCTGTCCGTGCTGAAGATCGAGCCGAGCGAGCCG